>CALFBW010000340.1 GCA_937951415.1 uncultured Chitinophagales bacterium
AATTGATAATCGACGATCGTCCATTAGTTTTTACTCCATTTTAGACCGATCTTTATTCATTACAAAAATATAAATACGAAAAATAAGATTCTTGGTGTAATTTTGGTATAAGATAGAAAGCCTAGACAAGCATTTGGTGTAAAATCCAAAGGTCTGTCATCCTCCCTAGGTAATTGATGATTAGCATACACTCGTCCATCCGACTTGCTTAATGTCTAAAATCTACCTAAGCTTCTATGAAATTTTCCTCTGTTCTTCTGTTTTTGTTAACCGCCTTTTTGTACTCTTATACCGGTTGCGGCAGTTCTTCTGGTGTTTGCAATTCTAGTCCCGATAATCTGGTGAGAGGTCCTTATCTACAACTGAATCCAGCAAACAGTGATGAAGTCATCGTAAAATGGCGCTCATCGACCAATGAGATCGGAATTTTAACGGTTAATGCGGGTCAATCGTCGGGAACCGTTTCTAATCACTTCGTCCAAATGGTCCCTGTTTTGGAAGAAAATACCTGTGCAGCTGTTGCGAGTACTGATCGACATTGGTACTACGCGGCTGATACTACTTACAATCAACAAGCTATTATTAGTCTGCCAGCCTCCGCTGAGGAAGTCGCCTATAAATTGACTTTTTCCAGTGGCTGCTATCGAGATACGATTAAAAATGCCAATTATCGACCTGAAGTACATCTTATGGTGTCTGGTGATTGTGGAACAGATCGATGTTCGGACATCTCTTGTTCTGGAAGTTTTTTCGATCGCTTGTTGGATTTGCATTCTTATGAAAGCCCCGATATTTCAACGCCAGGGAGGTACGATGGGATGCTATTTTTGGGAGACCAATCGTACGGCAGTTCGCAAAAGTATGAGGATGTTCCCGCCGAAATTTTAACACGCCTAGAAACAGTGATTGTAGATAATCCCAACACGCCAGAAGATGAAACGCTTTGCGCTGATCCTTCCGTCGCTGACGATGGACTCGATTATTCATTGCAACGAAATTTTTTTAATGTGCTTAAAGATTGGATGGGCCAATCGTGGATGATCTTGACCATGGGTAATCACGATTCCGATTACCGCTGGAAATTGGAAAAGGAAGTTTATGGCGATAGTGATGGTGATCCCAGTACACAGGAAATTATTGATACGATTCCCGAAAAATGGAATGTTGAAGATTACTTTGAAGCTTTTGAAGCTGGCGATCGCGACAAAGGCTATTATTCTGTAAAAGTGGGTGATGTGCTTTTTATTTCTTTGAATTCTGAAATTCGAAAAAATGCATTTAATATTTATGGAAGTAATTACCAAGACCGTTTAAGTGACATGCTAATTTGGTTTCAAGGGGAGCTCGATCGCGATGCGAAATGGAAAGTGGTTTCTATGCATCATCCAATTCACTCTGGCGGCCCAAGACGTGGGCGAAATACTTTTTGCCCACAATACGACTACAATGATGTTTGCGACCCTGACGAATTTTGTGGTTGGAATTTCGTGGAGGAAGAAACAGTGATAGATGCCATAGGTGACATGATTGGGGCGGAAGGAAATGATGTGGATCTCGTTTTGTACGGACACAATCACATTTACGAGCGCTCATTTTTGGTAGATGGCCATTACAGTTTTATTCAGCATGCCGTAAATCAAGATCCACAAGAAAGAATAGTGGTATTAGATGATAAGGACACTCCACAAATTGAAGGTCCAATGGATTTGATAAGCGATGGCTGTAACGGATGCTATGACGATTATCTAGCAGCGGCTAGTGCAAATAATTTGGCTTCTTTCGATTACAATCGGTTCAATCATGCCAGCTATACTAAAATCGACAGCCGAGGTACGGTTTATGTCATGTCAGGAAATGCTGGAAAGTTGGAAAGCATCGACAAAGATCGAAACAATGATGATGTGGACGATAGTTTTAGCGCAGGACAAAATTTCTTCGATCACCCGATCATGCGACCGTTCAGAAGTCCAGTTACTAAAGATAATTACGATGATACACCGCCCACGAATTACGAGCAGTTGGAAGATGGAGGAAGAGGATTAAATCTACTAGGAGCAGGACATTTGACAATAAAAGGAAATACGCTCACCTATCGACATATAGGAAGGTCTAGTGAAAATGGCTTAGAGCCAAAAGTGCTAGATGCTTTTAGTATTAATAAATACGATGCTACTGTAGTTACAATCTGTGAGGAAGATATAGAATTTGATATCAATACCCTTGTTCCTGCCGGTGCTTTTAATGCACAATGGGCAACTGTAAATGATTTAACGAATAGTTTTTCTGTTAACGCTCCAGTTAATGTTGATGATTTGATTGGTGAAACTTGGCGCTGGACAGGATTTGTTAATGGTGAATTGATTCGCAACTATTATTATTTCGAAAGCGGAAATTGTGCGGGTAAACAAAGTTTGAATACTGCACAAGCTGCCTTGGAAGATGAAAGTGATTTTTTACTGGAAAAACTTTACCCGAATCCTGCTCAGGACTTATTGAATTTGCATTTTAATCAGTCAATAAATGACTTTGAGTCTATACAGATATTTAATTTACAAGGAGCTTTGATCAAGGAGTGGAAGGAGATTTCAGTAATAAATGAGCAAACAATTCAGCTTGATGTTTCCAGCTTAAAAACTGGTCAATACTTTTTAAGTGCTCAATTGAATGGTTCCAGTCTGCGAACTTCTTTTATTAAGAAATAAATAACAGTAGCATTGTTCTTTAAGATTTGAATTATTCATGCGGTTACGAAGTTGATGGTTTACATTTGCCCTCGAAATCATTGACATGGATCATTACGCGATTAGTAGAAGACTGACTTTAAATTATCGTTTTGCTTTTCAAGGAGAGCCATTAAGGCGTGTGCTTCTGCGTTGTGCTTTGCCGAAGAATATTCCCTTTCAGCAGGATGTCCTGGGAATTAAATGTTCTACGGCACCAGAATTGATTTTCATGGACAATGGAAATCGTTTTGCACAATTTGATATTCGGGAAATTCCTTCGAAA
>CALFBW010000341.1 GCA_937951415.1 uncultured Chitinophagales bacterium
ACTCCTCTCCTACTCCCAAAGCATCGCGCAATTTCTCGCCGATCAAGATTGCAAGGCCATCGTTATAGCATGCAACACTGCTTCGTCCGTAGCAGCAAAAGCCCTTGAAGATAAGTTTGGATCGAACATTCCTATAATCAATGTTATAGACCCGGTCGTCGATGAAGTAGCAAATAGCAACTTGAAAAAAATTGCCGTTATTGGCACTAAGCAAACCATTGATTCAGGTATTTACAAAAAGCGTCTCCAAGCGAAAGCTCCAGGTCTAGAAGTTGTTTCGAAAGCAACACGATCACTAGCCACCATTATCGAAGAAGGCTTACACTCTAGCACTACCCTCATTCAAGCCATTATCGACAATTACTTTCAACAAGAAGCTTTTCAGCGCATCGATGGTATTATTCTTGGCTGCACGCATTATCCACTAATCAGTCATGAGTTCGAACACTATTTCAAAAAACGTGTTCGTGTTTTCAACCATCCAGAAATTGTTGTTTATCAGCTCTACAAGATTCTTCAAGAAAAACAACTCTTGTCGGACACCATCGAACAGCAAACGAGATTTTATTTCTCCGACATCTCCTTGTACTTTGAAGAAACAGTACGTCAATTGTTTGGAGAAGAAGTACAGTTCGAGCACTTAAATCTTTGGGACTAACTCCATTTTTAGCCCATTTCGCCCTAGCATTCCTTCCAATTTGACCAAAGTTAGTGTCAACATTAGTCAATGGTCTTAATTTATTATAAAAAGGCCTTAATGCTTACCTTTGCACAACATTAAAAGCTTCAAAATGTCGTTCTTTTGAAGCAGTTAGCAGCAAAAGTGTCAGTGCCTCCAATCAAGTCACCCTTTGCTGCAATAACATAAAAGATAGTTTGATGAAACACCTATTCCTACTTCTGTTTTTAAGTACCAGCTTGATGGCTCAAGCGCCTAGTCCTAAGGCTAGCCTTGGTATTGATTTTTTTCACGGAACCTGGGAAGAAGTTCAGGCTAAAGCTGCTGAAGAAGACAAATTCATCATGGTGGATGGATTCACGACTTGGTGTGGTCCTTGTCGTAAAATGTCGAGTATTACCTTCAAAGACGAGCGAGTCGGTCGCTTCTTTAACAAGCACTTTATCAACTACAAGTTGGACATGGAAAAAGGGGAAGGTCCAAGCTTCCGCAAAAAGTACAACATTCGAGGGTATCCAACGGTCATTTTCTTTGCTAGTACAGCTAGTGAAAAAGGACGATTTAGCGGTTATCGAAATCCACTGCAGTTCTTGGTGGAAGGGCGAAAAATTGTTGCCGATAAAGCCAAGATTACCGAGTTAACAACCGAATACGAGGCAGGAAACAGAAGGCCTGAATTTCTCTATGAGTACCTACAAATGCTTCAATATGGCGGTAAAAAATCAGCACATGTAGCCAAAGAATACCTCCGTGTAGTCCCAAAAGAGGAATACCGATCTGCAGAAAACATGGAGCTGACTTTTGATGCATTAGGCGATATCAACTCTCCTTTTTATGAACTGTACGATGCAGATAGAGCCTTCTATGAAGAAGCCTACGGCAAAGAGAATTTCCACATGTACCTTCGAGATATAGGCGTTTCTCACTTTTTAGAGGCTGAGAAAAATGGTGATGAAGCACTCTTTCAACGGTCGGAAGCACTTTTGCAATCTTTGGAATTCAAAGGTAAAGATCTGTTGCTCTTTAAGATAAAAATGCGCTATACAGACAAAAACGAAGACTGGGAAACCTACCGTCAAACTGCCATTGACTATCTAGAAAACAATGTGGTTCGAGATGTCGCAATGTTGAACAATATTGCTTGGAATTTCTTGACTAATGTTAAGAGCAAGGATCGCTATGAATATGCAGAAAAGTGGGCGCGTAAGTCAACGCAGTTGAAAAGCGAATACCACAACAACGATACTTTGGCGCATGCCCTGTATGAACTAGATCGCAAGGAAGAAGCTAAAGTAGTTGCCTTGAAAGCCATCGAATTGGGTAGAAAGGCTCGCACTAATTATGCAGGCACGACTGAATTGCTCAAGAAAATTGAAGCTAAATAAAGGTGGTTTATGTCGATTGAGGTACAGGAGCTGTCGAAAATTTACGGGCAGCAAAAAGCGGTAAACGAAATTTCATTTTCTCTTGCAAAGGGAGAGATCGTGGGTTTCTTAGGTCCAAACGGAGCGGGGAAAAGCACGACAATGAAAATGCTTACCACTTTTATTCCTCCTTCCATTGGAACAGCGAAAGTAGCGGGATATGATGTGGTGGAACAAGCCATGGAGGTACGCAAACGCATAGGTTACTTACCAGAGCACAATCCTCTTTACCCAGACATGTACGTCAAAGAATACCTGCACTTTGTTGCAAAAGTGCAGTCCTTGGGTAAAAACGCCAAGAATCGAGTGGCGGAAATGATTGAAACCACCGGACTTACTAAAGAAGCATCCAAAAAAATTGGGCAGCTTTCGAAAGGGTATAGACAACGTGTTGGATTGGCACAAGCCATGATCCATGATCCTGAAGTATTGGTTTTGGATGAGCCTACTTCTGGGCTTGACCCCAATCAGCTAGCTGATATTCGTCAGTTGATATTAACGCTAGGCGCGGAAAAAACGGTTCTGCTATCTACGCATATTATGCAAGAAGTGGAAGCCATGTGCGACAGGGTATTGATCATCAACTTGGGAAACATTGTGGCAAACGAAGGGACGAGTCAACTTCGCCAGAGAGGAAAAGGGGCTTACGTTCATCACTTTAGTTTTGATTCTGCTGTTTCTTACGAAAAACTCAAAAGTCATTTTACGGCAATAAAAATTGATCAACTCGGAAAAAATAGCTTTCGAGCTATTCAAGATAATTCGCAAGACATTCGTGCTGCTATTTTCGATTTCGCTGTAGCGAATGACACGCGCTTGTTAGAGTTACGAAGAGAAGAAAGTAAACTGGAGGAGGTTTTTAGAGACTTAACTAAAAATCCAAGTCCTGTAAATTCACAAGAATAATAGTACGCTTTGCTCGCAATTTTAATAAAAGAAATAAATGGCTTTTTCAGCTCACTAATGGGTTACCTCACTATGGGGGTTTTCTTGTTGGTGATGGGTTTGTTTCTGTTTGTATTTCCCGATACCAGTGTTTTACAATACGGACAAGCTAGTCTAGACTACTTTTTCAATACCGCTCCTTGGATTTTCATTTTTCTGATTCCAGCAATTACAATGCGCATGTTCTCAGAGGAACTCAGAAGCGGTACAATCGAATTACTCAGTACGCGGCCATTGGCAAAGTGGCAGATTATTGGGGGTAAATTTTTAGCGGCCTTCTTATTGCTTGTCTTCGCACTCATTCCAACACTCTGCTATTATTATACGGTTTATCAATTAGGAGCAGAAATTGGAAACATCGATGTTGGAGCTACGAATGGATCTTATATAGGGCTACTTTTATTGGGAGCAGCATTTACCGCCATCGGAATATTCACCTCCTCTTTGAGTAAAAATCAAATTGTAGCTTTCATTTTGGGCGTGTTTTTATGCTTCTTCTTTTACATGGCCTTTGATTTTCTCTCGCGTCTCGATTTATTCTATGCAAGTTTTGATGATCTGGTAGAAAAGATCGGAATTTACAAGCATTACGAATCGATTAGCCGTGGAGTGATTGACAGTCGAGATGTTACTTACTTTCTGTCTTTTACTGGCTTGTTTTTATTCTTCACAAAACTTGTATTAGATTCTCGTCAATCTTAGACTTCGTATAAATGGCAAAGGCAAATAAAATACCGGCATTTATCCAAGTCCTACTAGCAATAGTATTGGTCGTGGCTTTGAATTTTCTCGCAAGCAATTTCTTTCAGCGTTTTGACTTAACGAAAGAAGGACGCTTTAGCTTGACGGATTCGACCAAACAATTGTTGGAAGAAATTGATGAGCCGATCACATTCAAGGTTTATTTAGAAGGAGAGTTTCCTGCAGGTATGAAACGATTGCGAGATGCGACGAGAGACATGCTTGAAGAGTTTCGCTCTTATGCTGGAAACAACATTCAATATGAATTTATTGATCCCTTGGATGTTGAAGACGAAGACAAGCAAGCGGTTTTTGAGCAATTAATAAAAAAGGGACTTCGCCCAGAGCGACTTATTGAACAAAAAGAAGGCTATTCGGAGAAAATGTTTTTCCCAGGAGCACTTTCTATTTTCCGTGGGCGGGAATTGCCGGTAGATTTATTGGAAGAGCAGCTTGGAACAGACCCCTTAACAGTCATTAATAATTCAATTGGTTTGCTTGAGTTTAAATTGGCAAACGTGCTACAGAAGGCTCTTCTAAATCAGCGACAACAAATCGCTTTTACCACAGGTAATGGAGAGTTAGCTCCGCAGCTTGTGGAGGGAATTGCATCAGAGATGGGACCTTATTTTGAAATGGTCCGTTACAATATGGATAATGCTGACATCATTCCCAAAAAGTATGATTTACTTGTTGTGGCAAAACCCACAATCCCGTTTACTGAACTCCAAAAATTCAAGATTGATCAATACGTGATGAATGGAGGGAAGATTTTGTGGATGATTGATCAGATGGGTGCAGAATTGGACAGCTTACGAAATGCCGAAAGTGCTTTTATGGCTTTGCCGAGAAATCTCAACTTAGAGGATTTGCTTTTTAAATATGGCGTGCGAATAAATGACAACTTAATTCAAGATCGTTCGTGTAATCCGATTCCGATTCCTACCAGTATTGATGCAGCAGGAAATGCTACACAATTTCGTCCCTTCGAGTGGTTTTACTATCCCATATTAATGCCCGGCGATCAAGAGCATCCTATTTCAAAAAACCTAGGACCTGTAAGTGGAGAATTTGTCTCTACTATTGACACCATTCGTACAGAAAATATTAAGAAGAATATTTTATTAACCAGTTCGCCTAATTCCAAATTACAACATCATCCGGTACGTGTTGATTTGAATATTATCCGACAAAAAATAAATCCAGAGCTTTTCAAGAAAGGACGACAGCCTGTAGCAGTATCGCTAGAAGGAACTTTTGAATCTGTATTTAAAAATCGCTTGGCATTCGAAACCATTCAGGTCATTGATTCTTTGGAACGAGTGGAACGGAGAGAAGAGTCACTTCCGACAAAAATGGTGGTAGTGGCAGATGGTGATATTATTAAAAACGAG
>CALFBW010000342.1 GCA_937951415.1 uncultured Chitinophagales bacterium
ATCTTTTCATCCTATTAATCCTAATTCAGATAATCACTTGAGGCAGTCTTGGAAGCCGAAAGTTGAGGTACTAAATGTGAGTTTTACTGCTTGGAAAAATTGATAGTATGGGAAGAAGTGGGATTAAATCGAAGATTTGAATAGACTCAGGCTTTTCGACAAGCAAAAAAGTAGCCTCTTCTAGCAATCATCCTGTAACTTTGGTTCTGCCATTCTACCCGAATACGGCACAATTATAGCCAAGTGATCATATACCATGTTAGAAGAAGACAGAGAGCGGAAGTATCTATCCAATTTACTGAAGAAAGTAGACCAAAGACTGGAAGAAATCGCGGAACTCATCAAGATCAAGAGCGATGAAATCTCCGAAATGCATAAGCACATGCAGGAGCATAAGCGCGACATGGACCACTTGGAGAAAAATGCCCTTCGGGAAAGCATTCGCAATTACTCCTTAATCGGAGATCACAGTGTGGAGAATAAAAAGCGACTGTTGCGCTTGAAAGACACGGCTTTTTTTGGACGAATTGATTTCTTGGAAGAGGGTAAGTCCGCGCCCAACAAGCTTTATATAGGTGTGCACAATTTCCAAGAAGGTGAGACAAAAGAAAATCTCGTACTAGATTGGCGAGCGCCCATTTCGAGTCTTTTTTACGACTTTGAACTAGGCGATGCCTATTTTGAAACGGAAACCCATACCGTGAAAGGGGAGATCGCTTTAAAGCGGCAATTTAGAATTCGCAAGGGAAGGATGGAATACATGTTAGATACCGATCTAACCATCCACGATGAGGTATTGCAAGAAGAGCTGAACAAGGCTTCCAGCGCAAAGATGAAAAACATTGTTGCGACCATTCAAAAGGAACAAAATTCCATTATTCGCAACGAAGAAGCGCAGCATTTGATCATTCAGGGCGTAGCAGGTTCAGGGAAAACCTCTATCGCTTTACACCGGATCGCTTTTTTATTGTACCGCTTTAAGGAGTCGATTACTTCTCAAGACATTTTGATTATTTCGCCGAATCGAGTTTTCGCCAGCTACATTTCCAATGTACTTCCGGAACTAGGAGAGGAGACGGTGGCTGAAACCAGTATGGAGGAAATAGCCAATGAATTACTAGACTATCAAATTAAGTTTCAGACCTTCTTCGAACAAGTAACGGAGCTGCTAGAAAAGAATGATCCGAAATTGATCGAGCGCATTCAATTTAAGTCTTCTAAGGAATTGTTGAATAAATTGGACGAATATCATGTTTGGTTACAGAATGATGCTTTTGAAATAAAAGACATTTATGTAAAAGGGAAACTCGTTCCATCGTGGTTTATTAAGGAAACCTTCGAAAAATACAATCGATTTCCTATCCTAAAACGATTTAATGAAGTAGTTCGAGAAGTGGTCGAGAATGTTTATCGCTTTTACAAAATCGAAGTACAAAACAAAGATCGAACAGAATTACATGGAACCATTCGCAAAATGTTTCCTTCCTATAATCCGAGGGTTTTGTATAAAAACTTTTACCAGTGGTTAGGCCGACCAGATTTATTGAAATTTAAGAAAGCTAGTACTTACGAGTGGAGCGATGTCTATGCTTTTTTATACTTAAAAATGAAATTGGATGGCATTAAACCCGATCGGAAAGTGAAACACTTAGTAATTGACGAAATGCAGGATTATTCAATGGTTCAATACCGAGTTTTAAGTCGATTATATCCCTGTAAAAAAACCATCTTAGGAGATATCAATCAATCAGTAAATCCTTTTAGTTCCTCCAATCTGGAGACCATTGAGAATATATTCCCAGCTTCTACATCGATGACAATGCTTAAAAGCTACCGATCAACTTATGAGATCACACAATTTACCAAACGCATTAGCGCACATGTGGAAGTGGAGGCTTTGGAGCGTCACGGAGATCAACCCGTAATTTTATCTTGTAAAACAAAAGCGGTTGAACTAGAAGAAATAAAAAAGATTGTGACCAATTTCAGGACAAGCGAATACAACTCCTTAGGAATTATTACCAAAACCCAAAAGCAGGCAGACGAATTGTTCGCATCCTTAGAAGGGCAATTCAAAATGAATTTATTGAATGCAGTCAGCGTTTCTTTTGGAAGCGGTATCGTTGTTACAACGGCTCATTTAGCGAAAGGCTTGGAGTTTGATATGGTAATTGTTCCATATTGTACCGAGAAGAACTACGAAAATTCGCCTGATAAACAAATGCTATATGTGGCTTGTACACGGACAATGCATAAACTTTTTCTCACACATACGGGTAAAGCAAGCAGGTTTATTTTGTGAAATATTTCTAAGCTGTTTTTAATTTCCAATCATCGCCACATTTACAACAGTTAAGCATTCTTCGCTTATATATTTGATCTTACTGGTTCTACACTACCATTTAATCAAATACATATAAATTCGAATTTATCGCCCCTAGTCACAGCGTGGCGGTAAATATTAGCGATAGGTTTCAACCCAACGGAGCCCCGTAAATCAAAAACGTATCCATGAAAATTCACAACATACCCTCACGGCACAAGAGGTTCTGTATTTATTAACGATCAAATATATCCCTGATGGCACGATGTGTTGAAGTCTAGCGCTTAGATGTTCCCTGCCTTAAGCAATAAGCAAGCCCTAGTAATCACAGAACAGAAATGCATCTTTAACCCACATCAAACTGTACTTTACTGTCAAATGATACAGTACCTTTACTTCCCGCTGGTTATCGGTTGTTTATAACAAAGATTAAGGGCAAGAATAGTAAAAAACCAAACTTAGGTCAACGTAATCGTAGCCTTCATTATTTTTCGGTTTCGAGTTTTTTAGATTTCTCCAAGAAAGTAGATGCTTGATGTAAATCGATCTTTTAAGCTGGCGCTTAGAGTGTCTGAATTTTGAATGGTCGTACAAGAATAAAAGACGTGAAAAATATGAATAATAGAAGAAGCTATCAATCACAAGTTAGACAACTGAGAAAAGTAGCAAATGCAGCATTGGAAAAGTATTCCTTTGAGGTCCTTAAATTGAAATTTGTAAGTCACGGGGAGAATACCATCTATAAAGTTTTCACTGAAGAGAAAAATTTTATTCTTCGTATTCACCGAGCGAATTACCACAGTAAGAATGCCATTTTGGAAGAGTTAGCTTGGGTAAAGCAATTGTCAGAAAGTACCGGATTAGTTCCGAAGCCCACTTCTTCCATCAATGGGCTACTAGTTGAAGAAATTTCTATAGACCACTCTGAAGCTACTCGGCTTTGTAGTGTCTTGTCTTGGATAGACGGGAAAATGCGCTTTGGCTCTTTGACGAAAGAGCGATTATTCAATGCAGGGAAATTAGCCGGTCAATTGCATAAAAGCGCCGAAAACCAAAAAGTGAAGCACAGGATTTATTGGGATGCTCCTGGTTTGTTAGGAGCAAATGCAACCGTCGGTAGTCTTCAGAATTTGGAAGTCGAAATCGGTGAAACTAAGTTTCAAACATTGGATTCATGTAGACTTTTGGCTTTAAGGAAAATGAATGAATATAACGAGAGAAACCCTGATAAATCTTCTTTGATTCATGCCGATTTGCATTTCGGAAATATCATCTGGCAAAAGTCGGAACCTATACCGATTGACTTTGATGACTGTGGTTTTGGCTTCCAAATGTACGATTTAGCCATCCTTCTCGGTGGAACCGATTTCTTTTTTAAAATTACTAAGAAGAAGGGTAAACAGGCATTTATTGAATCGCTTTTTGAAGGTTACTCATCAGTGAATAAGCTTACTAAAGCCGATTTAGAAATTTTGCCCTATTTTAAACTAACGAGAAACTTAGTGCAGGTTGCTTGGGCTTATGAACGAAGAGATCATCCTGAAATTTACGAGCATTTGAAAAAGGATTTGGGAAATCGGATAAATTACTATCAAAAGGCCTTGAGGGAAGGACCCGATTCGCTTTACTAATTTGTCTTCCAAGAAAATATTTATGGGAAAGAAAGGAGTTGAAAACTCCTTGAATGTACTGTGACTCGATCTGCAGAATTAACTATTGAGAAATAAATTAATAAAGTGGAGATTGAAATCAATAGCAAAAAAGCTCACTTGGTTTTGAATGTAAAAGATTCCGTGCGGGAATTGGTATTCAGTTGCTTTGGCAATGTTCAAAAGAACACGTACTGAATCACGTGAGTAAAGCCAGTACTTCACCAATTGAGCTTTAACAGAGTTGCTTGCAAAAAGGAGATTCGAAATTTCCAACAAGTAGACAAGTTTGAAATCTTAGGAGAGTTGTCGATTATAGGCTTTGAAGCTTTTGAGGTTTTTGACCATGTAGATGATAAAGTGACCTAGAGTCCCAGTGATAACTCTTGCTGTTGACACCGTTAAGTGACAAATAAGAGGAATTTTCCTGCTGATGTACCTAGCCTACTTCCTATTATGAATTTCGGAACATTTAACTCTAGCTTTTCTCGTATCTTTTGATTGAGATAGAAAGTTGGAATCGGTCTTGTATTTTATAGAGCGTTATCTGGTGAATTGAAAAGAGAGGTACAATGTATAAAACAGGAAGAATGTTTGGATCGAGTCGAAGCGAATGGTCAATGATTGTTATCGCTTTGGTAGCGATTTTCAAGCTAGGACTTGCGAACGGTAAAGTCTTAGCGAACTCAACAAACAATACAGATATAAACGGAGATGGAGTTCTGAATATTCTAATACTGGGAACCAGTAGCTCCATTAATGGTACGGAAGCTTTTTCCCCGAATCAAATTGCTCAAGAACTGCAAAGCATTTTATCTGCCGATGCTTCCATTACCACCGATGTAAATGTAGTTACTGAAAATATTCATCAAACAAAGATCGTGACTGTGGGTTTGGGACAAGCTGGAAATTCATACGATTGGACACATTACTGCCATTCATTAGCGCAATATTATTATTGGCCAGAAGGTCGAGAAGAGCGCCTGCAAAACTTAAGTGGTACAGGAGATACAGACTGGGATTATGTTGTCATTGGGGCTGATCCATTTTTCGTGAAAAATATACCGGGCTATTATGCTTTAGGTGTTCATAAAGTGGCGGAAAAAGTAGCGGAAGGAGATGCCCAAGCGCTTTTATTGATGATGTGGCCAAAGAACCAAACGGAGGAAACAGGAATAGATCATTTCGAAGAATTTACCTATCGAACGGCCAGTGGAGCATCTGTCGATTTACCAGTGATTCCAGCAGGTCTTTCTTGGAACGCATTGCCCGAAAATAAAAAGGATGCATCAAGTAATCACCCTAGTCCAAACGGAGCTTATGTAACTGCAGCCAGTATTTATTCCCATATTTATAGCAAAAGTGCTGCGACATCTGGTTATGAATATGATAATGAAATCGCAGATATTGCCCTTGCTTCAGTGAGTGAAGCAGCAAACGAAAGTCATTATTCGGGTATTCGGACTTTTATTTCTCCTTTCAAAAGTTGCGACATCGGTGATGAAATCATTAATTACAATCATACCGGAACGAGCTCCGAAAATGGAATCAAAAATGGGATGCAGTGGGTATTTGATCAGTCTCCTAAGACTTTGCAAAATGGTGGTGATTCGCCAATAGATTTTAATTACGGTCGCGCCAACACAAATTTCGAAGCCAATAAATGCTATAAAATTGATCCTGCTCAGTTTGATTTTTCCTTTGGTTTTCCCATGCAAGATCACTCGAATAATGGGGATGTTTCCATGTTGTACGGTTTAGATCGACGAGACGGTGGAACTACAAATGACACGGATGTAGGTGTAGCACAATTTATGGTCGAAGAGTCGGAATTACCCTACGCGCGCGCCATTCCCATTCGAACTTTATATGCACAAATGCAAGATGAAATTCTAGGGCAATCTGCTTACGGTGATTCCTGGCACATGCACCCTAATTTGGACCGAGCCATCGGTGCATATATATATACCATGCTCAACGGAACTTGCGTTTTGGGAGACGAGCCGATTGATCAAAATTCGGAAGAATGGAAAACTTGGACCTGCCATAAAATTGGTTACGAAACGGCTTGGAATTTAATGTTTTTGGAAGCAGATGCACCAGACTGCAGCACGCTCACCGATCTTGACGGCGATGGATTTAATTCCTATTTCGATTGTAATGATGATAATGAAATAGTAAATCCGAATCAAACGGAAATTCCGTACAATGGTGTTGACGACGATTGCAATCCAGCGACCTTGGAAGACGATTTGGATCAAGATGGTTTTTTATTAGCAAACGATTGTAATGATGAAAATCCTGAAATAAATGCTGGCGAAACTGAAACACCTTACAACGGAATTGACGACGATTGCGATCCGCTAACTGTAGACGATGACGTAGATCAAGATGGATTTTTATTAGCAGATGATTGTGACGATGAAAATCCAAACATCAATCCTGCTGCAGAAGAGATAGTAAATAATGGAATTGATGAAGATTGTGATAGTATGGATCTCTTATCATCCATCAAAACACTTGGCAATTTGGAAATAAATATTTATCCGAACCCAACTGCTAGTGAAGTAAATATTGAAGTAGGGCAGGGGATTGTTTTTGAAGTATCAGTATTCGACCTACAAGGTAGATTAATTATGAAAAGGCAAAATGAAAAAACAATATCGTTTAGAATGTTGCCGTCTGCTTCTTATTTATTAGTAATAAAAGATTCCGAAACAGGAGAGCAATTTTTGGAGAAGATTTTGCTTAATAAATAGGGGAAAATCCGATCAGACTATGATTTTGTTCAAGAGATTCCTAGTATCCATTTTTTATTCCATTATCACATTTTGTGTGGTCTCCTATTCGTCTGTTATGTACGCATTGTTTCAATCAGTGGGCGATCCTTCTAGAAAACCAGTTGTTAACATAGGTTTCCCTTTTAAGTATTATTACCAGTTTTGGACGTCTGGAGCAGATTCACCAAACTGTGGATGGAACGAATACGGTTTTGTTTGCGATTTGTTGATAGTTTGGATATTGGTGATTTTTATCTTAATTTTTCGGAAGACTTAGAAAGTACGACTCCTGGAGTTTTTAAATGTTTTTAATAAATAATAAAAGATCAAGATGACAGAATCAATTCTGTGTATCCCCGGTAAATGGAAAGATAGAAATGACATCATGCTTTCGATTGTTGATTCCAATAAAGGAAAGTACATTTTCGCAGGTTTAGTGCTCTTTGATACAGAACGAGAGAAGGCCTACGAATTGCTTATTGAAGAAAGGGATGTTCAAGTCAATACGGCTTTTAGATTCGCAGGAGCGGTGACTGAAATGAAGAATGAAGAATTCGAACAGATCGATCAACATACTTTTGTGATTTATCTCAAAGGTGAAACAGGAGATTTGGAAAGTGCTGCTGCAATTGCCAAAGCAACAGGAGCGCTATTGAAAGCTGGCGGGCTAGGAGTAAAAGTAGAAACCAGTGGGAAAGCTTTCTCGAAAGAAGCCTGGATGGAACTTGTTGAGCCATTTGAAGAAGGTAATTTATACGAACTTTTTGTCTTGGATTGCATCAGTGATGGAGACGAAACAGTTTATTCTTGTGGAATGCACAACTTGGGCTTTAAGGATACGATTGTCTCCAACGAGGAGTTTCAAAAAGGGGTAGATTTAATTAGATTATTCGGATGTTATCAATTGGCGGACAAGCCAACAATTGAGGCTGGTCAAACCTTTAGTATGACTGCTGATGCTCCAAGGTACCGCATCAAAATTGAAGATCACCAGCCCAACGAAGATCATGAGAGATTCCGTAATCCTTATGGAATGTGGAGACTTGAGAAACTCTAGTAGCTTCTTAGCGCATAAATTCCAAACCTTCACCAAACAGAAGATCTAAAAGCCAGAGCAATGAAGAAGTTTATATTAATATTGTTGATGAGCCTGTTTGTACTAGCAAGTTGTGGAATTGGTAAGACGGCCTTAAGCGAAGATAAAATTGTCTATGCAGGAAAGTGGGTTACAAACGACGGAACTTGGCTGCATATTTACAATGATGGTTCTGGCGCAATGAAATCAGGAGGTACATCGGTGGAGGGAGGAGCAGCCACTTTTGCTGAAGACAAAATCAAGATTGGATTATTCGGAATCGGTAAAACCTACACCATCGACAAGGAACCGTACATGGAAAATGGCAAAATGAAAATGAAGCTAGATGGGTTTATTTATGAAAGAGCAAATTAGGCAAATAAGTAGCCAGGTTTACTGGAATACGCAATAAGAAAGAATGTACCTTCTACACTTAGTAATATATTTTTAGATTGCTGTTTTGATAATTTCGGCAATTTTTGATCTGTCTACGAAGAAGTTTCTATCAGGAACAATTAAGATAATAGCAGGCCTTCTTCTTTTTTTAATACCATTATTGGCTATCCTTTTTTATTTCGCCGCTCAGCAATGGAAATATTCAAGAGAATTGCTGCCAAGTAAAAGGAAAGAAAACAGGAGAAAGTTCTTAAAGAAGTGAATCAGGTTACTTTTGCTGCTCTCTTTTTGAGCTTCAGCAACTGCATTAGAGCCTTTGGATACTCGATTATTCTCAATAATTTTATGAGAAATGGAGATGAGTCCTGAGTGGGACAAACGAATTCTATTGAAAGAAATGGGCTATTCACTTGTTCTAGTGGTGAAACACCCAATGAGAATGGCGATGCTTTAAATTCTATGAAATGGGATTCGGGTTCAATTTGTTTTTGATATTTATTTTGCTGCCCGTAACTGCGATTCTACTACTGCTTTGGCTACTCACGAGAAAATTTCTCTTCGGGCATGCACTAGCGACCTTATGGCTAGGAGTCTTTGTCTTGATGCTTTTGTCTGTCCTAATACAATTTTTCACTTCTAAAATGTGCTTGGATAAAAGTGATTACCAAGGTGAATATGTTGTAAAGAGAGAATTTTTTGCAGGAGAACAGGCCGATTGGCAATACAATCATTTTCGATTCGAGATAACGAAACAAGACTCCATTTTCTTCTATGAAACGGAGGGGCAAGAGATTTTGAAAATGCACAAAGGGACAGTTCAAACGACTGACCCTTCTCGTTATCCGTCTGCACGATTAAAGGTGAAGATGGAAGAGCCGATCCATCACCTTTTACAGCACAATCCCACGACCTACCGAGGATCTTGGAGTTTTTATTTGGTGTTTGAATCTGACAAGTTCGGAAATGTCTTTTTCCATCAGGGTAAATGGGAGCCGCTGGATTAAGAAACTTAAAGCGTCTTCCTCTGGGAAGTATGCATTTTCTACGGATGTTCCATTATTTGAAGACTATTACTTATTTTAGTTTAGCGCGTTTGAATAGAAGTATTTATTGTTGTTGGAGAAAAGAGCGAGCGGAAATCTAAAGGACAGTAGTATGGAATCGGAAGAATTGCAACAAGTAGAATTTGGAGGAAAAGGGAAGAGCGATCTATCGGGAAAGAGGAGAAAGAAAAAGAAGACTAAAAATAAAAGTCTAGAGCAAGATTTAGGAATCTATGCTACCGATCGAGAACCTAGGAAAGCCTTAGGAGTTTATTTCAAAAGTCAGAACCGACTTATCATGAATTCCATTGCCATTGCCGACCGAAAAGCCGCCATACTAATTCGTGTAAATACCGCCATTGTTTCAGGCTTGATCGTTTTTGAAAGCTATTTTCGCAGCTCGGCCCATTTTAATGATTTTATTATTCCTGTTCTTATTATTGGGCTCTCCGTCTCCCTTTTTTGTGCACTTCTCGCTGCGAAACCTTTCAGCTATACCATGTACAATGTTTTTAGAAACACAGTTCAAAAAAAGTACCCCAAATTGGAGGAAAATAATTTCATGCTCTTTGAAGATGCTGATTTTGATGAATACGAAGCATCGATGGAAAAGGTAATAAAGAGTCAGAATTTGCAATTGGGAAACATGACCCGTTTCAACTATTTTATGAGCAAGAGCATTGCGCGGAATTTCTTTATGCTGGAGATTGCTTACTCCGTTTTTATGCTCACTTTTGCGATTGTCGTTATCCTGTACGCTTATTCAATGTTTTAAGACCTCAGGCGAATTTTAAAGTGATGCGTGGCAAATTGTAGTTGATAGTGAACAAAGGGTGGAAAATATATAATTGCCCGATGTAAACTGTTTCCCGACGACAATGACATTTGCAAAACTACTTGCTTAGAAAGCTTTGCCAAAGTCCTGCTGTGTCTGCGATTTCTTCCTCGTATTTCTCTAAAAACTTTGTCGTCGGGAACCAGTTCGATTTCAGGCATGTATATGCAGGGCATTCCTAAGCGAACAGCTTAACCGTCAAATAAATGAGTATCAATCGCGCAAAGACTCCATTTGCGCTTAATAATTGGTTAACAGGAGTTTAAGTTAAAAGGAAGGCTTAAGTAGTATGTTTGTCAAATTCCTTGATTCGTTTACAAACTAGGGGAAGAGACGACAGATTCTGTCCCAAGATTGTCGTATTTTCGAGGCTAAGAAACGCGGA
>CALFBW010000343.1 GCA_937951415.1 uncultured Chitinophagales bacterium
AGAGGATTTCTCCTTTTATCAAAATTCTCCCAAGAAGGATTTAACCAATCTTCTAGTTTTTCAGGAAAACTGAATCCTGCCTCCTGTACTAGTTTGAACAATTCCGAACCCTCTGTAGGCACGGGGCTGTACAAATAGATGATTATTTCTGTTTCTGGATTAATTTCTTTTATCTCCTTAATGAATGCGATATCAGATTCGATCTGATTCATAACCTCCTCCTCAGAGTCACCAGGCATTCCTAGTACAAATGAATATTCAGGTATAATATCGAATCGACTCAAACGAGCCGCAAATTCCTTTATTTGCTTCGCAGTTTGAGTTCCCCCTTTGTCCATCTTTTTCAAAACCTCATCATTCCCTGTTTCTGCTCCAAAAAAGATCATTCGGCAACCAGAATCTCGTAGAATTGCCAAATCTTGATCAGAATATTGATTCATCGTATCAATTCGCCCTTCTCCCCACCATTGCATATTCTCCTCCAACATAAGCTTCGAAAACTCAATGGTTCTCTTTTTGGAAACGAAGAAATTATTATCATGAAACTCCACAGCATTAGCTCCGTACTTATCCTTTAACAACTTTACATCTTCAAAAACTTTCTGAGCAGACTTTCCTTTCCAACGAGCATTGTAGATAGGAACCACCGCACAAAAAGAGCAAGTGAAGGGGCAACCCATACTAGAATGATAGGCGGCTGTTTTACTACCTAAAAAAGTTTTCTTTAGATACCCATCAATAGAATAAAAATCATTTAACTGTTCATAAGGGAGATCAGGCAAACTATCTTGATTTAGGAGAGCTTCCTTCGCATTTCTTTTTACATAATCATCCTGCTTGAAAATCAAATTTCGGATGTTACTAAATGCCCCCTCGCCTTCAATGGCTCTCAATAGGGCTGGAAATGCAACATCACCTGGGCCATCAATGATATAATCAACATATCCAGAATCCATTGCAGACCGATATTGATTTGAGGCAAAGTAACCTCCCCAAACAATCGAGACCGCTGGGTAAAGTTCTCTAATTTTCTTACTAAAAGGAATAGCCTGCTTAAGCTGAGGGCCCGGCATTACGGTACTTGCAAAAACAGTTATTTCGCCAGTATCTAAATATGACTCAATCTTATCCCATGCCTTCGGCTCCCTATTACCATCAACAATTACATAAGAAAACTCCCCTTCGAGGCAAGCTGCAATTTGAAGAATAGAATTGGGAATACGATAACCGTATTTGGCCGCCCAAGGATTAAACAACAAAACTTTTGTAGAACCCATTTCATCGTCAATTTAGTCAGATTGGAACTATTGCTAAGTTATCAATTACTTTAGCACAAAAGACAAGAATTACATCCACTAGAACCTCAAACAGCTTAATGTAAACAGAAAGACCTTACATCAAAGACAGATAGAGTATCCTTAAAAAGCAGTAAAATTAAAAGTCTATCGTATTTTGTTTGCTCAAAGAAATCCTGTCTAACTTTAGGTCTAAAGAACAAAAAAGTGCTCAGTAAGATAAAAAACTTCTTAATAAAAAATGAACTTCCTGCTTGCCTGAAAAATGACGAAGGTTTACAGCGAATTCTCTGCACAGTTCCCGGCATGCTCGACACTCAAAACGTCCCCTTAATGCTGCAAGCAATACAGGAGATGCCAGAAAAAGGAGCTGTACTAGAGATTGGATCGTTTTGTGGACAGTCGCTAATCGTGCTCTGCTATTTATTAAGAAAAGAAAAACAGACTAGGAAAGTCTTTGCTTGCGATGCCTGGCTATATGAAGGCTGGCTAGACAAAAACTCGCATGTCGACGCATCTTATTTGAATACCTTGGCTGGATTTCCCGAAATACAACGCAATGACTATACTGATTTTTTGTATGATTCCTTTAAACGAAACCTAAATTTCTTTTTTCCGAACGATCTACCCGGCTCCTATCGTGAACTTTCTCTGTCTTTCCTAAATTATTGGACGGAAGGAAAAGAGTTAATAGATTGTTTCGATAATAAAAACAATTTAGGGGGAGAAATTGCTTTTGCATTTATTGACGGAGGGCATGCGTACGATTTATGCAAACAAGAATTAGAACTGTTAGTCCCACACTTTATTACCGGCAGCAAAATACTACTGGACGACTCGGCAAAAGGTCAAAACTTCGGAAGTGCTCGATTAGCTCAAGAGATTAAGAGTGATGCCCGCTTTTCGATTATTTCAGCCAAAGGGAACTTATTGTTTGAATACCGCTAATGACTAATAATAGAACCATAACTAGTTTCGTCCTTATCGCGGCTTGCTTTTTATTGAGTTATTCTCCAATAAAAAAGAAATCAGCCTACAATATTTCTCTCAAATATTACCCACAATCAGTAGACGAAAACCCTGCTAAAACCAGCAAAGGTTTAATGTGGACTCTTTCGTATCTAGGTGCGGAATTTCCTGTTGGCAGTCTAGATAAAAGCATCATGTGGCGGGACAGTGCGACAATTGAATTACAACTCCTAAATTGTGGCCTTCCAATTACGGCCTTAGAGCATTGGAAGGCTGTAATTTCGCAAATAAAAGGAACAGATAAATATAAACGTGACAACGGTATTGACGTAGGTATTTTCTCCAAAATAGTACTTGGCAGTCCCGAAAACTACTACGCATTTGTTGAAATGCCAGAATATTTATCCGACCTGCTTCCCGACACACTCAGCTTTCCTGACACCTCAAAACTAGCTGCTGGTGAGTCATTGGTTGCCTTGCATGAGCGCATGGTAATTCTTCCCGATAGCAATGAAAATCCTATACATTCCAAATTCCTAGGAATTGAAGGCGATCTAAAAACCAACACGATAAGCGTTGATCATACAGAAACACTTGACCTTATGCCCAATGGTCAAGTGCGTGTAGGAATATTTGACAAAGAAGGAAAAAGAATAAATGAAGCTGATCCAAGACTATCTTCTGGTGGTAGACCTGCTAAATGCTTATGGTGCCATGAAGTATTTTTTGCCGCTCCCTTTGGTGCTAAAACCGATTACGAAGGCTACATGTCTCTTGCACGTTTCTTTGATCGAACAAAAAAAATCAATGCAGCCTTTACCGAATACCGAAAGGAACTAGAAACTGATTTTCATCATGAACTATATTGGGAACATGAATATGCAGAACTTCTCTACCTTAAATACGAAGAGCCAAGTTTTCACCGATTAATGCAAGAAACGGAACTAGATAGTCTTCGCTTGTCTACCGAACTTGTTGGTATACCTATGCATATAAACCAAGAACACCCACACATGGGCGAGCTTTATTATAGAAAAGATCTACCTACCATATTTCAATTTAAAGAAATTGATCTAACTACTTCGTCTCGCTAACCATTTCGAAACACAGCCCAGTATTTTATTGGTCTTGATTTGATACGATCGATCATTTTGTATTCTATGGGTAAATCGTAAGCGTAAAGTTCAAAACCAAATGCTAACAATTTATTTTTGGATCTGATTCCTAAAGGTCCATTTACTATCCCAAAGAATTGACGAAATCCCTGCTCTTTAAAGAAGCTATTCTCTTTTGCTTTTCTCATATCACGTTCTTGCTCGACATCTTCATAAAAAGTGAGCCCTGTCAATACAATCATTCCATCCTTACTTAAAAGAGAAATTAATTTTTCGAGAGTCGCAAATGAATCTTCGAAAAAATCAAAATTACGGTTACAGATAAGCAGGTCCCAAGCTGGCTTCAAAAAAGACAAATCATTCAAATTAACTTGCAAAGAGAAAATCTGCGCATTTAATTTATTACACGTCGATAAACCGTCACCCTTCCTTGTGAAAAAATCAAGAGAACAAACTTCATTATTACTGTCTAATAAATGTTGGCTCAACCATTTATTCCATGCACCAATATCTCCGATTTTAAGAAATTTTTTGCCCTTTATCAGACTTTGTACAATTTGCAAATCAAGGCTCCGCTCTCTCCATTCTCTCCTTCTACCGCACGGAAAAGACTCAGGCAATGCTTCGATTTGCTCGGCTGTTAAGATAGCATTGTTTCTTTCCCGAAATTCTTCAAAAGATCGAAGCCAGATTTCAAGCTCGTTCCTA
>CALFBW010000344.1 GCA_937951415.1 uncultured Chitinophagales bacterium
ATTTGAGGATGATAGGATCGCGTGATTGCAATACGAATAATCCTACGCATCCTATCCATCCCACGCATCCTAATTCAGACATTAATGATAAGTAGGAACATGCTGAAAAATGTCAGAATTAAGATTTTTAGGATTTGAGGATGATAGGATCGCGTGATTGCAGTGCGAATTATCCTATGCATCCTAATTCAGATGATTAGAGTAAAGTACACATTTATCTTGCTTTAACTTATTGATAATAAATATAATAAAGCAGTTTGCACAATCGATAAAAGTTGAACGCAGTACACATTTTGGAGCATCTTTAGACGCTAAGTCCGCCTATCTAGCGGCAAATTTGGAGCAGTAAGTTAATAAACTGCTCATGAAAAGCATTTTTCCATCGCTGATTTCAGTAATCTTCTTATGTGGGGTATCAGTTGCTGTTTCCTTGTCTGCTCAAAACTACGAAGACTACCTAGGAGCTGGACATGAAGTAGGAATCACAGTGACGACTAGCAGTTCAGTGGAAGCCGAAGGCGGACAGAAGACCATCTCGGGTGGAGGGCGTTTTCCTGATATGTACGGTGCTTCCCGTTTTTTAGGGCAAGCTACCCTAGGAGCAAATTGGGAACAAATTGAAGAATTAACCGAAAGCGGTATTGATGCATGGCTCGATGAGCAATTTGAAATGCCGGGATGGAGTTATACGGAACACCACGATTTCATCTTCGATACTTACCTCGAAGAGATGGCCCAGAACCAAAGTGATACACTGCCTATCTGGTGGGAAGATTTTGGAGCCTTTGCTTTTTATCAGAAACTAATTACCGACAATGATCTATTGAAGCAAAGAGTGGCTTTGGCATTGACGGAAATTTTGGTGGTGAACAGCAATGCGCATTACAAGCCATACAATGAAGCCGCTTATCATGACATCATGTGGCGAAATGCTTTTGGGAATTTTCGAGATATTTTGCAGGAAATTTCTTTTAACGGACAAATGGCGGTTTTCTTGAGCTTTTTCGCCAATAGAAAAACGGATCTTGAAAATAATATTCGTCCCGATGAAAATTATGCTCGCGAAATTATGCAGCTTTTTACCATTGGTTTATTCGAATTAAATATAGATGGTAGCTATAAACTGGATGAATTTGGTGCGCTAATTCCCACCTATGATAATGAAGATATTGTGGGTTTGGCAAAAGTTTTTACAGGGCTTTATGCCTCAGACTGGGACAAAAGGGCTTATCCGCATTTAGATTCAGAAGATTTTCATCTAACCACAGATTTTAATTCGTGTAATTTAAGTATTCCTTTAACCATGCACGACGACCTGCACGAGCCTGGACAAAAAACAATTATTGGTGATTATACTATTCCGGGAGGACAAACGGGCGTTGAAGATATTACCGAAGCTTTGGATCATTTATTTGCGCATCCGAATGTAGGACCTTTTATTAGCAGCAGATTAATACAGTTTCTAGTAAAATCAAATCCTAGTCCAGCTTATATTAAACGCGTTGCGACTGTGTTCAACGACAATGGAAAAGGTGTTCGTGGCGATATGAAAGCAACCGTACGTGCTATTTTAATTGACCCAGAGGCACGGGACTGTTCTTGGCTAGAAGATGAGACGGTGGGGAAAATGAAAGAGCCTTGGCTGCGAATTATGCAGCTGTGGCAGGCTTTTGATGCGCACAACAACGGCAACCGTTATTGGCATGCTGATTACCACGATTCTTTCGAGATTCGACAATCTTATTTAGGAGCCCCGTCGGTATTTAATTACTTCTCTCCGAGCTATAGCCCAAATGGTATAATAAAAGAAAATGGATTACTTGCCCCTGAGTTTCAGATCGTAGATGCTCAGTCGTCCATCAGTTACATCAATCGCCTAGACCATAAATTGAATTATCGCTTAATGGATTGCCGCTCCCAAGTTTTTGCGGGTAATGAAGAAAATCCTCATGCTTTTTTTGAACAGCCCGAAGATGATTTGACGCTCTTGGATTTGAGTGATGAATTAACATTGTTGACGGAGCAAGGTGCTTTAGCCTTGATGGAGCGATTAAACATCATTTTATGTCATGGGCAAATGAATGAAGAAACAAAAATAATTATTGCTGATGCTGTTGATCAGTATCTAGCAAATGGATTAAGTCATGATTATTGTTTGAAGAAAGCCATCTATTTTACCATGGCTAGTCCTGACTTTGTTATTATCAAATAAATATTAACCAAATAAAAGAGGGCTATCTATTGAGTCCTTTCCTTTTAAAATATTGTTTAATTCATCCTTTTTAATGATTAATAAAAAATTGGAATCAATAAGGGATACTAAAAGTGATTTTGTGAGAAGTGCAAAAATTAGTTTTATTGTGAGTGCAATCTTATTGATGTTTCTAAGTTCATGCGGTAGCGATGATGGAGTGTCATCTCCCTTCGGAAACCAAGCTTGCTTTGTTGAAGATTTTTCCTTAGCAGAGACTGAGGTGGAAGACTATAAATTGAGTAATTCAGTTTCGGTTTATTTTGATGTTCGAAATTGGTCAGAAGATGATTTTGCCATCGCAGAGGGAGATGCTCGTATTGATTACACCATGTGGGTAACTACTAAAGACGGTACTACTTACGAAACCACTGACTTGTTTCCCATCTTAACGCTTTCTAGTGGTGCATTAACTACTACTTTCGCTTCGGGAGATTATGGCGCTGGTAAAGAATACAGCCACTACCACTTGGAATTACACTGCCGCTAAAAAATGCGTGTTAGATAGATTGCTGAGAAAGGGGAGGGCTGACAACAGTTAGGTAAACAGCGGTATAAGACAGCACTCTCCTTTCTCTATTTCCCTATATGCTCTGCTAACTATTATTGTTCAAACACACCATAAGCATGTGCGCACACAATCATAAAAAGAAAGAAAGAAGAAATTTTCTAAAGCAACTCGCTTGCACAGGAATGGGGGTTACGGCTATGCTTTCAGGAATGACTAGCTTGAATTTATTAAATGCCGCTGCGGGTATGAAAATGTCTCCGTTCGTACCATTTAATGATTACAAAGCGCTGGTTTGTATTTCTTTGTCGGGTGGTAATGATAGCTTTAATATGCTTACGCCAACAGATCAAGAAGCTTATGATGCATATGCAGATGCCCGCTCTAATCTTGCTTTAATTCAAGAAGATTTATTACCGATTAATACACCCAATATTTCAGGAGCTAATTATGGGCTGCATCCCAATTTATCCAACCTTCAACAATTGTTCAACGATGGTAAAGCAGCATTTGTCGCAAATGTAGGGACATTGCTGCAACCTACCACCCTAGAGGATTATCACTCGGGTTCTTATTTGCCTTTGGGTTTGTATTCGCACAACGATCAATCTAATACGTGGCAAACCAGTATTCCCCAAGAGAGAAGTGGTGTTGGCTGGGGTGGCCGATTAGCTGACATTGTAAATAGTCAAAATGCTAATAGCAATATTTCAATGAATATTTCACTAAGTGGGGTGAATGTTTTTCAGTCGGGAGTAAATGTGACAGAGTATACGATTGCTTCTTATACTGATGGAGGAATTCTTTTGAATGGTTCCACATCCAATAGTTTTGAAGAGACCTTGAAACGGGCAACTCTAGATAATTTGATGGACCAGTCTTATCAAAGTATTTTGAAGCAAGCTTACGGCAATAGAGTTACGAACTCGAGAGCACATGCCTTGGAATTTAATGCAGCCTTGGC
>CALFBW010000345.1 GCA_937951415.1 uncultured Chitinophagales bacterium
CGTCATCTTCGTTTAGATCATGATGGCTGCCAATAAACATGGGAAGCGTGTCAAGCTTTAACACTTTTTCCTCCTGGCTGATGATTCGGATGATTCCTTTTCGTCCGTTCTTCTCCCAACCCATGAGGGTTTCTACTCGACCTTTGGAAACACTTCGAGCAATGGGTAAGCTGCCAAAGTTGCTGATGTAATTCAGCTGCTCGTCTTCGTAAATGAGCCCTTGTGCACATTCAATTTTCAAATCGCGGTACTTATCTCCTACTGGGCGTGCAGAGATCAAATGGGCATCGTTCAAGAACATCCATTCGGTACGTTTTATGGGGACTTCTTTTTCTCGATTGCACAAGAGTGTGAGCACTAGAAAGGCGAAGAACAAAAGGAAGTGATAGGGTTTGATGCGCAGGCGTTCGTATTCCTTTTTGTTGTTGGTTTGTTCTTGGGTTTCGGTGTTTTCATTCACAGAGCTAAGATAGCCATAAATTATACCTTTACTAATTTAGATTTAACTTGAAAAAGCTGTTCTATCATCTATAGAAGCCAATCCAATTACCTTGAGGTCGAATCAAAAAGTATAGACTAAAACACAGAACCTCCATTCCATTTAAGCACAAAAACATATCCGTTTCGGCAGGCTGCAAGCCTCAAACTAAGTGTATATTCATCAATTTTCGAGAAAAATTTATTTTTATTTTAAGTTTTTTCTATTTCCTCCTCGCATGCTATAAAGCGCTCGAAGTCAATGCATCGCAAAACTGAATCCCCGAATTTGAATGATGAATGACGGAAATTAAAGGATGAATCCCATCGGCATTTATTGCCCAAAAAATGCCTTTTATATTTTCTTTCGTTTTGTGATTATCCACCCGGAAATTCAACATAATAATTCACTTTCGTCTGCGGTTACTATTAGCAAAGGGCGCAAAAAAACAGAAACATTGCTCTCTGAATTTGACGCGTAAATATCCAAAAAGTAAAGTCTACTTTCATTTATATCTCATTAATTAAATCCTGTATTTTATGACTAAGCACTTAAAGTTTTTATTCCTACTATTTTCTACGGTTTTATTTTTCACCTCCTGCGAAACCGAAGATATTTTAGCTGAAGCGGGCGGCCAACAAAACCAAAACGATGGACCCGGTGGCGGTGGTGATGATCGCGATGGTAGAGGTGGAAAAAATCACAACAACGATAATCGTGTAACGCAAGATTGGATCGACCTTTTACTAGAATTAGATCAACACGCTTATGGCATGCGACCCAATGCGTCCTCGCGCGCTTTTGCCTATATAAATTTGGCTGCTTATGAAGCGGCGGTTCCAGATTTGAATGAATATTCTAGCAATGTTAATCGATTGAGTGGCTTGGAAATCAATGAAGATGAGCTAGCCTTTGATATTAATTATTCCCTAGCAGTAAATGAAGCCTATGCCATCACCATTGACCACTTTATTAATAATGTAGATGGCAATCGAAAATCGGAAATTGAAAATTTGAGAAATCGATTAGAAAATAAGTTGGGCAAAAGAATGGGTGAGGAAGAAATAGAAGATAGCAAGGCTTGGGGCGAATATATAGCGGAGCAAGTAATTGCCTACAGCGAAACGGATGCTGCAGCCGAACAGCAGATTTTGGCACCACAACCTTTATCCTATGAGCCACCCACTGCTGAAGGTTATTGGACATACTCAGCTCCTGAGGAACGCGCATTATTCCCTTACTGGGGTTCGGTACGAACATTCGTAATTTCTCCTGATGAAACTACCAGCGTTCCTCCTATTCCTTACAGTGAAGATTCAAACAGTCCTTTCTTTGCTGAAATGCAAGAAGTGTATGATGTGAATAATGCAGCAAAAAATGGCGATGAGGAACAATTGTGGATCGCCGAATTTTGGAGCGATGATGTAGAGGGATTGATGATGAGTCCGCCTGCGCGTCAATTGTCTATTGCCAATCAATTGGTCCGTCAACGTGAATTGTCAATGGGAGCATCTTTGGCTTTATTTCTCAAATTGGGTTTTGCTTTAAATGATGCTGCAGTGGCTACGTGGAAATACAAGTACGAATACATGGTCATGCGTCCGAACGTTTTTATTCATGAATTTATTGATCCTGAATTCCAAACGAATTTATATCGATTGGTGTACTGGCCTAATCCGAGTTTTCCTGGTTATCCTTCTGGACACTCTTGTTTTGCTTCTGCGGCGGGTGGAGTTTTCCAAGATTTTTTTGGAGATAACATTGATTTCACCGATCGCACCCACCAAGGTCGAGAGGAATTCTTAGGAGCACCGCGAAACTTTAATAGTTTCTCGCAAATGGCAGAAGAAAATGCTTTCTCTAGAATTCCACTCGGCGTTCATGTTCGAATGGATTGTGCGGAGGGTCTTCGTCTGGGTTACGAAATTTCTGATGCAATAAATGACTTGGATATTAGCAGTGATGAAATCCTGTAGTATTTTGGATAAATAGTTTTGGCCGGCAGCATGTGAGTGTTGTCGGCTTTTTTTTGCTTGTAGATCATTTGTGCTGTATAAAGTCTTGAACTATGATTTGAATGATTAAATGAAGACCATGATTTTCTCACACTAATTGAATAGATCTTGATTATTGAGCTATTTGAATACGAAGGAGATTCTAAAATGATGAGAACTCCAATATTTTGATGCATAGGAATAGTTCATTAAAATTTACCGGACAAATTGAGGGGGCCCGATGGGTCGAAACCCATCGCTTTTAAATGCCGTCCCGCTGGGACTACAGGGCTAGTGAATTGAAAATGCTCAGCTTAAAAATATTAGACAGCTGGGTACCTCTTCTCGCCCTTGTCTTGAACAGGATTTATAAGATGAGAAAGATGCACAAGATGGGATAGTCCAGACTGAATGGGTCCTGTTAATTTTGCTGCTTCGTTGAATATGGACGAACCGCTGAATGTATCGCTATTAAATACGTCCTTCCAAGACTACAGGGCTTGTGAATTGAAATGCACAGCTTAAAAATATTAGATCGTTGGACACCTCTTCTCGCCCTTGTCTTGAACAGGATTTATAAGATGAGAAAGATATACAAGATGGGATAGTCCTGACTGAATGGGTCCCGCTAATATTTCTGCTTCGTTGAATATGGACGAACCGTTGAAGGCATTGCTACTAAAAACGTCCTTCCAAGACTACAGGGCTTGTGAATTGAAATGCACAGCTTAAAAATATTAGATCGTTGGACACCTCATTCTTGCCCTTGTCTTGAACAGGATTTATAAGATGAAAAAGATGCACAAGATGGGATAGTCCAGACTG
>CALFBW010000346.1 GCA_937951415.1 uncultured Chitinophagales bacterium
CTTGCTGTACAAAGCTATGGTCAAAATCATGGCTATACTTGTAATTTTTGCCATAATCCAATTCCTTCATCAGTTTTGTTGGTGCGTTTCTTAAATGCAACGGTACTCCCAAATCGCCTGTCTTTTTGACAAAGGCCAAAGCTTTATCAATCGCTAAATATCCCGAATTACTTTTTGGAGAATTAGCGAGATAAATCACCGTCTGGCTTAAAATAATCCGCGCCTCTGGCATACCAATTTTTGAAACTGCTTCAAAACAGGTATTAGCCATTACTAAGGCTGTTGGATTAGCAAGTCCCACATCTTCAGCAGCAGAAATCAGTATTCTTCTAGCAATAAATTTCGGATCTTCTCCAGCGTGTAACATCCTTGCTAACCAATAAACAGCAGCTTGAGGATCACTTCCACGAATCGACTTAATAAAAGCAGAAATTATATCGTAATGTTGCTCTCCTGTTTTGTCGTAACGAGCCATTTTATTCTGAGCGACCTGACTCACAGATTCATTGCTTAATACCACTTGTTCGGCATCTGTTGATAGGACGACTAACTCCAATAGATTGAGCAGTTTCCGCACATCACCACCTGACAACATTAGCAAGGCATCCGTCTCCTGTAGAAGGACATTTTTATCTTGCAATAAAGAATCCTTTGCAAGTGCATTTTGAACCACGGCCAACAAATCTTCTTTTTCCAACTCTTGAAGCACATACACTTGACAACGTGATAATAAAGCAGAGATCACCTCAAAGGAAGGATTTTCAGTCGTTGCTCCGATAAGGGTAACCGTACCATTCTCTACAGCGCCTAGAAGGGAATCTTGTTGCGACTTACTAAAGCGGTGAATCTCATCGATGAAAAGAATGGTTCCATCAGCATTTTTTGCCGTGGCAATTGCTGCACGTACATCTTTTACGCCAGCATTTATTGCACTTAATTCTATGAATAGTTTACCCAAATGCTTAGCCAACATTCTGGCTAAAGTGGTCTTTCCAATTCCAGGAGGACCCCAGAAAATGATTGAAGGGCAATAGCCTGTTTCAATGATTCTTGCTAGTACTTTCCCGTCCCCGACTAAATGTTCCTGTCCAGCAAATTCACTCAGATTTTGCGGTCGCATTCTATCTGCTAGTGGTCGAGAAGGACTATTCATAAATTTGCAGACTCGTTCTTATTTACAGCTTGAATGCAGGCAGCATAAGCTACTGAACCAAAGCAAAACGCAACAAATTGGCGCCCATCTGCAATGATTTCCTTCTATTTTGAGGAGTATCGTTGTGGACTTCCGTGTCTTCCCATCCATCTCCTAAGTCCGTTTCGTAGGTATAAAAAACCGCTAAACGCTCCTCAATGAAGATTCCGAAAGCTTGTGCTGGCTTCCCATCGTGTTCATGAATCTTAGGAACACCACGGGGGAACTGGTACTGCTGATCGTAAATAGGGTGCGAGAAGGGAACTTCCACAAATGCATTATCTGGAAAGACTTCAGCAATGGCCGTTCTAACATAGGGATCCATACCATAGTTATCATCAATATGCAAAAAACCACCAGCTTCTAGATACAAACGCAGGTTCTCAGCTTCCTCTGTAGAAAAAACCACATTACCATGCCCAGTCATGTGCAATAAAGGCAAGTTGAAAATATCTGGACTTCCCACTTCAACAGTTACTGGTTCTGGATCAATGTTCATTCCCATTTCCTTATTGCAAAAAGCAATCAAATTCGGCAATGCAGTAGGATTGGCATACCAATCACCGCCTCCATTGTACTTCAACAAGCCAATCTTAATGGCTTGAGGTGGAAGCATAGCAGCTGTGCAGATGGCCATAAAAGCCATCAAACAAAATATCTTTTGTAGTCTATTCACCATTGATCAATCAATTCCCTCTTAAAACGCAACTTTCGAGCCCTTCCACATACATTCTGTAGAAATAAGGCAAAATTACCAGCCAAAAGTACACAAACAATGATCCATTTGGCTCGAAGTACTAATTTAGACTTGTAATAAATGCAGCCTGCAGTCGTCTTTACTATGAACGGACTTAGTTGGTAGATTCAAGCATATTCAACATTTATTCCTGCCAAGCAATATGAAAAGCATTCACAAAATACTTTTAGTTCTTATTCTCATTGCCTTCGTTGGCGGAGGGCTCTTTTTCACCTATGCATATAATCAAGTATATGGTGTAAATGTGCAGGACAATCCCGAAGGTCAGCACGTCTTTTACATCAAAAGCAATGATGACTATGAAGAAGTTCTGAACAATCTATTAGATCAAGGTATTCTTTTGGACAAGGTCTCTTTTGAACGAATTGCTCATAAAATGAACTATCCGAATAAGGTAATATCTGGGAAATATCGGATTCAAAACGGGATGAACAATCGGTCGCTGGTAAACTTACTTCGAAGTGGAAGCTCGGAAGAAGTCAAAGTAGTGGTAAATGCCACTCGCGATCTTCGCAAAATTTGTGCGGAAGTGGGTAAGAAACTCGAAGCAGATAGTACGCGACTGTATGAAATGCTACAAGATGAGACGTTCTTATCCTCCATAAATCTTGACCGTAAAACCTTGCCAGTCCTATTTGCTACTGATACTTACAATTTCCGTTGGAGCTCGACTGAAAAACAATTCATCGAACGCATGCAAAAAGAGCATGAGAAGTTTTGGTCGGACGAACGAAAGCAAAAAGCAAAAGAGCTAAATCTGACTGTAAATGAAGTGGTTACTTTGGCTTCTATCGTTGAGGAAGAGACTTACCATAATGATGAAATGGCTAAAGTCGCTGGGGTATACTTGAATCGTTTAGAAAAAAATTGGCTATTGCAAGCCGATCCTACCGTCAAATTCGCTGTAGGAGACTTTGAAATAAAGAGAGTTCTGGATAAACATCTAACAACCGATTCTCCCTACAACACCTATATGTATGAAGGACTGCCACCTGGTCCCATTTGTATTCCTTCTAAAGAAGCAATTGATGCAGTACTAGAAGATCAAAAACATGACTACTTTTTCTTTTGCGCCAATGATGACTTCTCTATGTACCATGTTTTTGCTAAGAGCCTCAAAGATCACATGATCAACGCACGTCGCTATCAAAGGGCCCTAAATCGAAAGAAAATATTCTAGGCATCTTTTCTAGCGATCAATATTAAGCGATCGCTTTTATTTTCATCAAAAGCTCCTAAGTCGTAGCTACCAAAAACACGCTCAATCTTAAAGTACTCTGCAAAAAGCACTTGAAAGTCTTCTAGGCTTAAAGCTTGAACTTTTTCTTCGAAGGCATAAGCCTTACCTTCATGCTCAAAGCTGATTTTCTTAACGATCTGATCTTTTTCTAAAGATCGATTCAATCGAAAGAAGATTCCGTCAATCAAGCGAACCTCTTCGGGGATGAGTTGGTTGATTGTTTTAGTGGCATTTAAGAAATCGACAACAAACATTCCTCCTGCTGCAAGTCCCTCATATACTGATCTCACAGCCTTTGAATTGTCTCTTTGATCTGCAAAGTAGCCAAAACTCGTAAACAAGTTGAACACGTAGTGGTACAATGGCAATGGCAATTTCTCACGCATGTCATGCACAAAGAAGTTCAAATTATCCGTTTCTAATTCCTTGGCTGCCTTGATACTGGCTGGGGAAAGGTCTGCACCAGACACTCGCAAGCCGCTCTTCGCCAAGACCACTGAATGCCTCCCTTTTCCGCAAGCCAAATCTAAAACACAACTCATTGGAGGCGGCTTCAGTAAAGTCAGCAAATTTTGAATAAATTTCTCTGCTTCCGAATAATCTCTGTTTTGATACAGGATATGGTAAAAAGGAGAATCAAACCAACGTTCGAACCAGTCTTGATGCATGTCTGTCACGGGGCAAAAATAAACTTCATATTGCTAGCGAAGCACATGAAAGTTTGCATCTTTTCCCGCAGCTTTGATATCTTTGCGAGCTTTCTATACTTATAGGCATAAAATCCAATACGGCTTGACACTTATTTCGTCGATTTCTGGCATTCGAGGCACCATCGGGGGCGAACCAGGAAAAAATCTAACTCCTCCAGACATTCTCAAATTCACTTCAGCTTTTGCTTCTGTACTAAAAGAGGGCAAAGAACGTGGAACTGTGGTAGTAGGACGTGATGGTCGCGTCTCTGGACATATGGTTCAAAACTTAGTGGTCGGAGCCTTGCTCGGAATGGGTCTAGATGTTATGGACTTAGGTCTTTCGACTACACCAACTGTAGAAATGGCAGTTCAGCTCGAAGAAGCAGCTCTCGGAGGTATCATTATCACTGCCAGTCACAATCCTCGGGAATGGAATGCACTGAAACTGCTCGGTAGTAACGGCGAGTTTATCGATGCAGCCGCAGGGCAAGAAGTGGTTAAAAGAGCTAATGAAGGAAACTTCGATTACGTGGGTGTCAACCAGATCGGGCAATACGAAGAACGAAAAGATTATCTCGATATCCACATTCAGAAGATCCTAGAGCTTCCATTAGTAGATGCAGACTTAATCAAAGAAAAGAATTTCAAAATTGCGGTAGATGGAATTAATTCCAGCGGCGCTTTTGCCGTTCCGCAGTTACTCAGAGCTTTAGGTGTGAGCGACATTCGTGAAATCAACAATGAGATTAACGGTGTCTTTGCCCACAAACCTGAGCCGCTTCCAGAAAACATGAGTGCTATCATGCAATTGGTAAAAGCGGAGGCTTTGCACTTAGGAATTGTTGTCGACCCAGATGTAGATCGTCTTGCCTTGGTTTGCGACGATGGAGAACCTTTGGGAGAAGAGTACACCTTGGTCGCTGTTTCCGATTACATTTTGCAAAATAATCCTGGTCCTACCGTTTCTAATTTATCATCGACGAGAGCGCTGAAAGAAGTAACCGAAAAGAAGGGTTGCGATTATCACGCAAGTGCTGTTGGCGAAGTGAATGTCGTGGCAAAAATGAAAGAAGTTGGTGCCGTGATTGGTGGAGAAGGAAACGGTGGAGTCATTTACCCAGACTTACACCACGGTCGCGATGCACTAGTGGGGATTGCCCTGTTTCTCACGCATTTAGCAAAATGGGGAAAGAGTAGCTCGATGTTGCGATCTACTTACCCTCAGTACAATATCTATAAGAGCAAAATCGACCTTAATGAAGGTTTAGACGTTGACGCTGTACTCGAAAAACTGCAAGAAAAGTACAAGAATCAACCGATGAATACCATCGATGGCTTGAAATTGTACTTTGATGAAGATTGGATTCACATGCGAAAATCGAACACGGAGCCTATCGTTCGTGTTTATGCAGAAACGACGCATGAAACAACTGCAAGCAATTTGGTGGATAAATTACGCAGTGACGTTAGAGAAATCAGCAAAGAACTAAAGCTAAGTAAGAAATAAAATTTTCGATCTAACAAAAAAGAAACCCGTCTTCATTTATTAAAGACGGGTTTCTTTTTTATTAGCAATAAATGAAAGAGCTACCTGATTATCTCTTTAGTATTGCTCGACATTTTTCAGTACCGTTTTCCCAGATTCCTTGTAGTCTAAAGCAGCAGCGATAAAATCCACAAACAGCGGATGCGGTTTTGTCACACGGCTTTTGAATTCTGGATGAAACTGAACACCAACAAACCAAGGGTGATCTGTCAATTCCACAGCCTCCACCAAACCATTATGCGGATTTTTCCCAGCGGCAAGCATGCCTGCGGCCTCCAATTGCTCCAAAAACTGGTTATTCAATTCAAATCGGTGCCGATGGCGTTCTTTAATTTCCGTAGAACCGTAAGCTGCATGAACCCTTGAACCTTCCAGTAAACTACAATCGTAAGATCCTAGCCGCATCGTTCCACCTTTGGTTTTGACATCCTTTTGATCTTCCATAATATCAATAATAGGATACGGAGTTTCAGGTGCCATTTCTGTAGAATGGGCTCGACTTAAACCCAAAACATTTCGTGAAAACTCTATAACAGCACATTGCATTCCTAAGCAAATTCCGAAAAAGGGAATTTCATTTTCTCGGCAATGACGAATCGCAGCAATTTTACCTTCCACTCCCCTGTGCCCAAAGCCAGGCGCCACCAAAATACCGTGTAAACCAGACAACAATTCCGAACAGTTTTCTTCATCGATGTCCTCCGAATGAATGGGCCGAATACTTACTCTACATTGATTTCTAGCTCCAGCATGAATAAATGATTCTAAGATCGATTTATAGGCATCCTGTAACTCTATGTATTTCCCCACCAAGCCAATCTCTACATGGGTTTTGGGATTTTTCAATCGCTTTAAAAAGCCTTTCCACTCATCAATATCGGCTTTTCCAGGAGCTGAAAGTCTCAATTTTGCCAGCACAATCTGTGCGATCTGCTGTTCTTGCAATAAGATAGGCACATCGTAGATCGTGGAAGCGTCAATGGCCTCGATCACCGAGTTTTGATCGACATTGCAAAAACGCGCCAGTTTTGACCGCATTTCTCGACCTAAATGCCGTTCCGTTCTACAAACCAAAACATCGGGTGACAAACCATTCTTCGACAACTCTTTTACGGAGTGCTGAGTCGGTTTTGTTTTCAATTCTTTTGCCGCACTTAAATAAGGCACCAAGGTAAGGTGAACTACGATCGCGTTCGTAGAACCCAATTCCCATTTTAATTGACGCACACTTTCAATGTACGGCAATGATTCAATATCACCTACTGTGCCTCCCAATTCTGTAATGACTACATCAAACTCCCCAGTATTTCCAATCATCAAAATTCGACGCTTAATCTCGTCGGTAATGTGCGGAATTACTTGAACCGTTTTTCCTAAATAAGCTCCTTCCCGCTCCTTGCTGATGACTGTTTGATAGACTCGACCTGTAGTTACATTATTGGCCTGAGTAGTGTTTACGTTCAAGAAGCGCTCGTAATGCCCCAAGTCCAAATCGGTCTCCGCACCATCTTCGGTTACGTAGCATTCTCCATGCTCATAAGGGTTCAATGTTCCCGGATCCACATTGATGTAAGGATCAAATTTCTGAATAGTGACACGCAAACCGCGCGCTTGAAGCAGTACCCCAATAGAGGAGGCAACAATGCCTTTTCCCAATGAGGAAGTAACACCGCCAGTAACAAAAATATACTTGGTCATTTTGGGATTTGTTGGTAGAACTGCTTACAAAACTACTGAAACTTTGATATTCTGCTGATCCTGAATTTCACAAAATTCCGCTTCAACCGTCTTTTTACAGCTCAAAATAAATGGGCTATTTTATCCAAATCTTCAGGTACATCTATCGAAGGGCTATCAAATCGGGTTTCCTGCATGCGAATGGTACATCCATGCTCCAGCCAACGCAATTGTTCTAGTCTTTCCAATCCCTCTAATGCTGTCGGATTTAATCTAGAAATAAACTTCAGGGCACTTGCGCGAAATGCATACATACCAACATGAAGATAAAAGCTCGATTTCCCTCCTGCCAATCGATGACTGCCACTGCCAGCTTCATAAGGAATTGCTTGCCGACTAAAATATAGCGCGTTTTTATTTATGTCAAAAACCACCTTCACCCGATTCGGATTGAGCAAGTCCGCAACATTCTCCAATCTTTTCATTTGTGTAGCTATCTCCACTTCCTGATCGTCGAAAACTTCCAATAATTCGTCAATCTGCTGAGCTTGAATAAAAGGCTCATCCCCTTGCACATTGATCAATAAATCATATTCCTCGTCCAGTAGGTCCAACACTTCTGAGCAGCGATCCGTTCCTGATTGATGATGTGCACCCGTCATGACCGCTTTACCACCATTTATTACCACTTCATTAAGAATACGCTCATCGTCCGTAGCGACAAGCACTGAATCGACTCGAGCTGCCTTCATGACTTGTTCGTAAACACGTACCACCATACTCTTCCCACCAATATTAACCAAGGGCTTTCCCGGGAAGCGTACAGAACCAAAGCGAGCAGGAATTACAGCAAGAGTTTTCAATACATTTATTATTTAGACCTACTAAAAGGTGCTCCGATTAAAATTTGATCTTACAAAATTGATAATCAAGCCATTGGGATGTATGCAAGATCATTCGTTTTATGAAAACTAGCCGACAACTCATTGGCATTTCGCTCCCACCACATTTTGCGATGGAATCTTGATCCTTGACTTGCTGAAATTATTGAAGGCAAACCTATGACCAATAAATACAACCAACCTGCACGCTGACTTTGCAAATAATGTCCATACTCATGTTGTGTAATGGCCTGCAATCGCTGTTCTGAGGCACGCCCAGCAATACAAAGAAAGCTTCCCAAAGAAACTCCTGAAAGGTAGCTCAGGTATTTATTGCGCTTCAGTAAAGCCCCTTTCTTGCCTTGTACATCGCGCAGTACGACAATTGAGCCCTCATAAGTGTAAACATCACGCACCCAACCCATTGCAAGGGTAAAAAGTGAAAAGCCAATACCTAGAATGTGCTGCGGCAACTCCCAGGTAAATCGACTGATCAAGAACCACCACGACCAAATGCCTTTACCTTCTCTTGTAAAGAGTGCATTTAAAAGCTTCTTCAAGAGTTCAGACTTGCTTGGGCGAGTCCATTTATCATCTATTTCCTTCACTTTCATCGCTTGCGTCCTAGACATTGCATTTTATCATTTTAAAGTGATAAATGAAAGTCCTTTGAAGAAAAAGATAGATTTTGTGCCTTAGATAAAAGACATAGACAGCCATTCAGGCGTAAAATTCGTCTTTGTAATAAATAAAATTTCGAAGATTTTGCAGCATCCAGCACTATTGCGCGACGTTCTAAAGGTCGTTCGTCGTATTCTCTTTGCGACAACTATACTGGTTTTAACCGCCAGTTGTTTAGAAGACAATTATGGGCCGAATAACTACGAAGAAATGGAGTCAGAATTAGAAGAAGAATTGGATTGGGAATCAAGAGTTTATTGGCTCGCAGAAGATGAAAACATTAAGATTGGCGTGCAAGGAGCACCCATCGGGCCTAAGATAAATGAAGAAGTGCAGGCTTGGAAAGCCGACGGTGTGGATGTAGTAGTGTCAAACCTTCAAACACATGAAATCGAAACATTGGGACTAGAAGAGGAAGAAAGCCTTTGTGAAGAATTCGGTATTCATTATATCAGTTTCCCGATACAAGATTTCAGCATTCCGGATGATCCTGAGGTGGTGAATCTCCTGTGTAAGAACATCATCATTCAACTCGATGAAGGTAAAGGTGTGGTTTTTCATTGCCGCGGAGGACTAGGACGATCCCCTACTTTCGCGGCTTGTGTCTTGGTGAAAATGGGCTACACCACTGCTGAAGCCTTTGATTTAATTTCCACAGCTCGGGGCACTGAAACGCCTGAAACAGCTCAACAAGTACAGTTTGTGCTTGACTTCGAAGCTGTTTACGGAGGATAAGACAACCTACTGATTCTTGGTAGTTATTTTACTGAGAAATTCTTTAGGGGTCATTACTGCAAGTGAGCTCTCTCTAAAATCTTTCACGTTTCTAGTGACTATAATTTTGTGCTGAGCTTCAATTGCACAGAAATTTTGGACACCATCTTCAAAGTCCTTGAATTTTGAATTCGAAGCCCTTTGAACTGTCGATTCTCCCACATTTTCAACAGTCACTAATTTGAGAATCTCATTCGTTTTCTTATTTGCAATTTTTGCTCCTTCTGCACGACTAATTATGTAGTTAGTATCTGTAACAGTTATAGAGGATACACATAGGTCTATTGACTCTTTCATTGTATGTTCTATAATCTCAGCTATATTATTATTGAATGGAGCTCTGTCTAATAGAAAATCCAATAGAACATTCGTGTCTAGAAAAACCTTTTTCATAAGTGTTTTTCGATTAATGCATCAGTCAAAATTTCTTTGTAAGACTTTGAAGGAGCTGGGTCTTTTACAGATCCTTTCAAATCCATTACCAGCTTACTCCACTCTGCCTTTCCACTTCTCTTTTCTTGCCTCGTAAGAGATTTCAAGTACTCTTCAATTATATTCGAAAGGCTGCGCTTATTTTCTTTCGCATAAGTCTTAGCCAAATCAATTACATCTTGATCTATTGTTAGCGTTAACTTTGTTGACATACGTATCAATTTACACGTACAATATGCTCCTTTCTCTCGTTTTCAGCAAGAGAGCATTGAAAATTCAAATATTTCCACTAGCTAAAGGCCCATCAACAGAACAACACAAGTAAAACATATAGTTTACTTTTGAGTTTCACTCCATGCGCCGAAAATGTGGAATAGTCTCAGCCGTGTAATCATATTTTTATTGGTTTTCTACCTCGCAGGCTACTTGCTCTATGATGGTTTGCATGCATTTGCCACAGGCAATTACGCACAAGCTTTTCTAGAAGCGGGCGACAATCCTTATGCTGCGAAGTGGATGCAATTGGTACAAGGGCTTGGCATCAATCCTATTGGTACTTTCATGAAAAGCATCCACGTATTATGGGGTTTGTGGGGACTATGGGCACTCAGCCTTTTCACCTTTAATGTCTGGGGATCGCGCTGGAACCTCTTCTTTTATTGCATTTGTTGCCTGTGGTACATGAGCTTCGGAAGCATCCTGGCTGTTCTCGCCATGCTTTTTCTATTCTTTATGAGAAGCAAATAAATACCCGCTTCATTCGATTCAGCATGAACATCTCTGGCACTATTTTGTCCTAAAGAGAGCTTCTTCCTCGTGGAAGAACTTGTACTTTTGTGCACTTTTACAATCAGAGTAAGCGACATATGAAGGCGAGTCTAATTACCATTGGAGATGAAATATTGATCGGACAAACCGTCGACACTAATTCGGCTTGGATGGGCCATGAATTGAATAAGTTCGGGATCGCAGTTCAGGAAATATTGACGGTTTCTGACAAAAAAACCGACATCCACTCTGCGCTAAAGCGATCCATGGAACAATCCGACATAATCCTAATTACAGGAGGTTTGGGTCCAACCAGAGATGACATTACTAAAATTTCCCTGGCAGAATACTTTGGGGCAGAAATGATTTTCCATCAAGAGATTTTAGATGCTTTAACAAAGTACTTAGAAGGGCGAGGGCGAAAATTAACTGAAGAATCCAAGTCCTTGGCAATGGTTCCTGCCAATTGCACGGTGTTGAGAAATAAAAAGGGAACGGCTGCTGCCATGTGGTTCGATGAGCAGGGATGCATTATTGTTTCCATGCCTGGGGTTCCGCATGAAATGAAAAATTTCATGAACGAAGAAGTCATTCCCAGACTAAAAGAGCGGGGAATCATTTCGAACATTATCCATCACACGATACTTACGGCTGGTGTTGGTGAAACTGTTTTGGCAGACAAAATTCGAACTATCGAAGATGGTTTACCCGATAATATTAGCTTAGCTTATCTCCCAAATTTGGGAACGGTGAAAATACGGATCACTGGTAGAGGAGACGATCCTGATAAACTGGCTAACGAAGTCCGGCAGCTAGCGGAAGAAATTACCCACAAGATTGAAAAGTACGTATTCGCTCAAGAAGACATCTCATTAGAGCAAGCACTAGGAAATCTCTTGGCTCAAACAGGGAAAAAGGCAGGAACTGCAGAAAGCTGCACTGGCGGTTACATTGCTCAGCAAATGGTTTCGGTTCCTGGTAGCTCTGCTTATTACAATGGATCTATTGTGGCATACTCTTATGGATTGAAGGAGAAATTATTGAATGTAAATCGCCCCATCATGGAGGAAAAGGGTGCCGTAAGTGAAGAAGTTGTGCGTATGATGGCAGAAGGCGCTTTGGAGCAATTGGAGATAGATTATGTAATTGCTACTTCAGGAATTGCAGGTCCAGGAGGCGGAACGCCTGACAAACCTGTCGGTACTATTTGGATGGCAGTAGGCTCAAAAAATCGAATTAAAACCAAGCTTTTCAAATTAACTCCTCACAGGGACGTAAACATTCCGTTAACTGCCAACCTAGCTTTGAACGAATTACGTAAATTCTTGCTGAACGAAAACGGAGAAGTATAGAAAATTGCCTAACTCATTTGATGCGAAAGCGGTAATTTTGCAGCGAGAAAGTTGAAATGGGCTGTTTGGCACTATTTCAGAGCTGAATCATAAAACCATTGGTTCTTTGTTGAATAAATGAAGACCGAGCCACCAGAGAAAACCTGCAACCTATGTCCAAGTTGGAATTGATCATGCCTAAGATGGGCGAAAGCATCATGGAAGCCACTATTTTGAAGTGGCTTAAGAAAGAAGGTGATGCTGTAGAAATGGATGAGTCCATCCTTGAGATTGCCACCGACAAAGTCGATTCTGAAATTCCTGCTCCAGAAGCAGGAATCATGGGTGAGATGTTGTTCCAAGAAGGCGATGTTGTAGAAGTCGGAAAGGTGATTGCCTACATACACACTGAGGGTTCAGCATCTGAGCCATCAAAAACTAGCAGTCCTAAAGCTGAACCAGCGGCAATGCCTGAACCTGTCGCGGTGGCAGTTGAGGAAAAACTAATGGCTCCAATTGCACAAAATGGTGGCCACAGTAATGGAACTGCTAGCAACAACAGCAACGGACGTTTTTACTCCCCATTGGTTTTGAATATCGCTCGCAAAGAGAATATTTCCATGAACGTGTTGGAGAGCTTAGCGGGTTCTGGAAAAGATGGTCGAGTAACTAAAAAAGACATTCTCGCTTTTGTGAAGTCTGGTGCATCAATCCCAAGTCCAACGACTACGGTAAGCGCTCCAGTTTCGAGATCAGTATCGGCTGGACCATCTGTTGCAGAAGTTCCCGCAAGCCCGAAGTTCGAGCACGGTGCTAATGTAGAAATCGAACAAATGGATCGTATGAGGAAACTCATTGCTGATCACATGGTCATGTCGAAACGAACGTCTCCGCACGTAACTTCATTTGTGGAAGCCGATGTCACCAATATGGTGAACTGGAGAAACAAGGTAAAAGGAGAATTCCTGAAAAAACACGGACAGAAAATCACCTTTACGCCGCTGTTTGTCGAAGCTGTGGTAAAAGCTATTGGAGATTTCCCGAAAATCAATTCATCGGTTGATGGATACAATTGGATTTTGAAGAAGAATGTAAATGTAGGTATTGCTACAGCACTGCCTTCTGGAAATTTGATCGTTCCAGTTATCAAGGATGCGAACCATAAGAGCTTATTGGGCATAACTTCATCCGCAAATGAATTGATCGCTAAAGCGCGTGCAAACAAATTGGCTCCGACCGACATTCAAGGCGGTACTTTTACCGTGACCAATGTTGGAACTTTTGGAAACTTAAGTGGAACTCCAATCATCAATCAACCACAGGTGGCCATTTTAGCTACGGGCTCAATCATCAAAAAACCAGCGGTTCTTGAAACCGAGCATGGTGATGTGATTGCGATTCGTCAAATGATGTACATGTCACTTTCTTACGATCACAGAGTGGTGGATGGTTTCTTAGGTGGAAGTTTCTTGCGTAAAGTCGCTGATTACTTGGAACAATTCGACGATACTCGAACCATCTAAGAAAATTATCTATTCTAAAGAATAAGCAATCGATCTTTTATTTCGAAAAGCTTTGTGTCGTTAGTTCCTTAAATGAGACTTCGAAATAAGGAAACGACTGCCTACTTTCAAATTATTCAAAAATCACTAGCATTTATTGCTAATAAATAAGAAACATGAATGCTTTAGGTCGCCACATTTTGGTGGAGTACTACGACTGTTCAGAATCCATTTTGAACGATGTTCCTCTTATTGAAGACAGCATGTTGGCAGCCGCTCAAAAGGCGGGCGCTACCATTATCAACTCAACCTTTCATCACTTCAGCCCTTTTGGTGTTTCAGGAGTAGTGGTCATTGAAGAAAGCCACTTAGCAATTCACACTTGGCCTGAATACGGCTATGCAGCGGTTGATATTTTCACTTGCGGGGAGACGGTTGATCCTTGGATTGCATACCGTTTCTTAAAGGAAGCCTTTAAGGCAGGAAATGGTTCGGCGATGGAGATGCAGCGAGGAACGCTCGACTTGCTAAAGAAAACTGAAAACATAGATTGGGAGGCAGAGCGCGTAGAGCACACACCCGAATTAGATGAGAGGAAAAGGCCGATCAAGAGCAATCGTCAAATTTGGTTTACGGAACGCAATGATGATACTGCAATGTCTCTCCGCCACAAAGGGGACTTATTATTTAAAGGGCAAAGTCCTTTTCAAAAAGTCGAAGTCTACGATACCTACGCTTACGGAAAACTACTTGCGCTTGACGGCTTAATTATGTGTACTGAGCGTGACGAGTACGGTTACCACGAAATGATCACCCATGTTCCAGTGCTTTCTCATGGAAACATGAAACGGGCTTTGGTTATTGGCGGTGGCGATGGTGGAACGGTTCGAGAGTTACTACGTCATGAATCGATTGATGAAGTGGTGATGGTAGAGATCGATGCTATGGTGGTAGAAGCTGCTCAATTGCATTTACCCAGTTTTTCGTCTGCATTGAATCACCCCAAATTAAAATTGCTCATCGAAGATGGAATCGAGTATGTAAAGAATTCCGAAGACGAAGCTTTTGATTTGGTGATTGTTGATTCCACTGATCCCATTGGTCCGGCGGAAGGTCTATTTTCTCATGAATTCTATAAACACGTTTATCGAATTCTAACGGCCAATGGAATATCCGTTTCACAATCCGAATCTCCGTACTATGCGCCCAAAGTTCAAAAAGAACTTTATCAATGTTTTCAAGATATTTGGGGTCGAGAATCTGTCTTCCCATATCTAGCATTTATTCCTACTTACCCTAGTGGAATGTGGAGTTTCTCCTTTAGCACAAAAGGGGATATTCACCCGCTTAATTCTGTTGACCTTGAGAGATCCAAGTTGTTTACAGAGAAACATGATTTACAATATTACAATCCAGAAATTCACAAGGCTGCATTTGCATTACCTGGCTTTATGCGTCAGTTACTTTTTAATAATAAATAAAAGAGAAACTAAAAGACACTGAAAAGCTCAGCCTTATTTATTGAAAAATCGGATCACAATTTCTTCGGCGATCTTTTGCGAAACATTTGCATTCCTTCGAAAGTAATTTTCCAAACCGGATTTTATTTCTTCTCTTTTTTCAAGCTCTAATAAATCAAGGGAAGTGTTTTGCAGGTCTTGATAATTGGTGACGACAGCAGTAAACCCGCTTTCTACAAAAGTCTCCGCCTCTCGAAATCCCTGAAAATTAGGGCCAATGATTATTGGAAGTCCATAAGCAGCTGGTTCCAAAATATTGTGAATTCCATCACCAAATCCTCCACCTACATAAGAAATATCAGCAAGTCTGTACAGTCTGGAAAGAACTCCCATTTGATCGACAAGAATTATTCTCTTAGGTTTTTGATTTTCGAAATCATTTATCGCACTGCTTCGAACGCAGTCTTCATTAAAGGTCGATTCCCAAAGTAATAAATGCTCCTCTTTGATTTCGTGAGGGACAATTATGAAAGATAAATCTAGCCGTTCCTTTGCTAGCTTTAATAGCAATTTATCATCTTCTGGCCAAGTACTTCCAGCAATAAAAACAGGATTTGGCTTTAAGCAGTTTCGCCATTTATTTTCATAAAAAGATTGATTAGCCACTTCTTGGACACGGTCCATTCTCGGATCTCCTGCTAGAAAAATCTCGGAGTATTTATGCTTTATCAAAAGTCGCTTAGAATCTTCATCTTGCACAAAAAAACAGTCGACGCATTCGAATATTGTTCTCCAAAAAAACGACTGCCAAGAAAAGTAGCGTTGATTTTCTCGAAAGGTAGCCGCTACTACCACGAGAGGAATTTCTCTAGCCTTTATTGAAGAAAATAAATGAAACCAGTAGTCGTATTTTACAGCAATAAATAGCTCAACTTGAATGTGATCCAAGAGCTTTTCAATTTGAGCCTTTTTATCAAATGGCAAATAGAAAATCTCATCGGCGATCTCATCCTCTTGATGAAACTCATAACCTGAAGGAGAGAAAAAACTGAGTATAAATTTTTTGTTAGGGAATAATTTTTTAAGCGCAGCGAAGACTGGACGGCCTTGCTCATATTCTCCAGCGGAAGCGCAATGCATCCAAATACATTTATCCTCGGGGCTATATTGCGCTAAGGGCAATTTCCTACCCGCTACCCACTTTTTTGCCTTTGGATGAAACAAGGCTGCGATTCGCATGCACCCTCCATACAAGCTAATAATTAAATCATAAATCAGTAAGAGAAAACTGCTCAAAATAGCACTTAATCGAAGAAATATTCACTAGGATCGGCATCGCTGTATACGGGTAAGATCCAAGCGATTTTTAAGGCAAATAACAAATCTAGACGACTTTCGGTGCCAGGAATACGCTCATCAAAATTCCAAGACCTTCTACCTTTTGTTATTCCTTGAGTAAACTCAAATCCTAGGAGAAAATTCTTAAACCTCCGTTTATCTAAATGCTGATAGCCGAAAAACTGCTTGAAGGCCAAGCCATTGGTCAATCGGTCATAACCCTTCGCATATTCACCTTGTAGCTGAGGAACATCTCCTTGCCGATCTACAATCGAAATTTTGTGTTGTAAAAAGCCAATTCCAGCTTGAACAAGAAAGCCCGAATTTTTATTACTAAAAGAAGCGGGAATAATTTTCCCTACTTTGAAGAACATGGAATACCCTCTTTGAAAAAACACTATTTCAGCAGGATTTCCCGAATTACCTGTAACAAATCCGAGGGTATTGAACACCCCTTTCAGGTACAGTGAATCTGCTGTTACGTTTTTTCCAAAGATATACTCCCCTTCAATTCCGTACATCCATCCATTGAAAGTCTTACGCATAACGCCAAAACCGGCCGACTGACTCAAGCCAAATCGATCGGCCAAATCTCCGGCAGGAACTTGTCCTGTAATGCTAATCGGAAACAAGACTGCTTTACGCGACTTGTCTGCCCAGTGTGTGGCTGGGTTGATTTGTGCTTGCAGCCATTGGCTACAAAACAGCATAAAAAGTACGAAAAGGGCGGACGAGAATTGTGGATTCATCAATCTAGAACTATTGAAGTACAAAGTTAAAGGAATGATTGAAACCGACGGTCGCCGATTGTCATACTTTAGTCTTCGTTTAAAAAAGTCTCCTTGATTTGCTCCATGAACTCTTTCACGATTGGATCGTCTTTGTCCCAACGATACTTACTCTTTACATTTAAATTGAGGTAAGTAAAGGCTTCAATAACATTGCTGCATTTCGACAACTCAGCAATTGTGCCATCGTATTCATTCGCATTATCATTGAACAAATTCTCAATATAGGAATAGCGCTGATTAAAGCTAATTCCGAAACGGTTTCCCGTATTGTAGTTTAGGCTTTCACCCAAGGATTTATCTTCTTCGGCTTTCTGCGCTAGCAAATCATTCAAACTTTCGGGGGCTTTTTCCTCCACTACAGGCTCAAGATTCAGAGAAGCAATATCTTCTACTTTTTCTACAGCTGCACTTGGCTCCGCAGCTTCTTGCATCAATGTTTCTGCTGCATTTTCCTTTTCTCGAAGCTTTGCCACCAAATCGGTAAGCACTTCTGTTCGAGCTTCGTCTTCCAAGCTGCTCCCACTAGATTCTGCTAAGCCATTACTTGATAAATTAGAACGATAAGCATTTGGTAGTACCTGTGTTACATTTTCGTCTACTTCCGCTTGCCACAATGGCTCAGGATCAACAGTTGGGTTGGGTGTAAAAGAAAACGATTGCTCCTCAGCTGGTTCTTCAGCCATAGGCTCTTCTTCCACTTCTTCGATTTTCTTTTCTAAATCTTCAAAGCTAACTTCTGGAATTTCATCTTCTTGCACCAACTCTTGTTCTTCTTGAGGCTCATCTTCTTCTTTTTCCTCTAAAACAACATCCTTTTCCTTGGTCTCTTCTTCATGGTCTTGAAGAATGCTTTCAATCGCCTCCGCTTCCAAGTCTTCCTTCGGTTCTTCTCCTAAGAGAGATCCTACCGAAAGCGCTCCACCAGCTCCGATGGCAGCAGCTAAAATCCCATTGTTCAAATTGGCTTCTTCCGCATCATCTAATCGCTGTTCTTCCTTCGCCAATGCTTTTTCTCTAGCTTCTTCAGCCAGTATTTCTTCTAGTGTGTCTGCTAATTGGGTCTCTGTTACTTCTTCTTGTTCCTCTTGACTTAGGTCCAAATCATCATCCGTCATTTCCTTGGCAACACGCGCACGTTCAGAGCGCAGGTCTTCCATCACCTGCTTTGATATGTTCATTTCGTCATTTTGCTCTGCCTCCAATGACAAAATCGAATCGTAAAGATCGACGGCATACTGGCGGAGAAGCGCAATTTCCAAATTAGTGGATTGAAGCGGATTAGCTTCAATAGTCTCGAAAAGATAGTTGATCTTGCGAATGATACGCTCGACATGAATGAATTTGCTGTTCATAGCCTGATGAATATGTAGTTGTTTAACAATTTGCCAGACTCTAATGACCCAATTAGCTTGGCAATACAAATATCGTTATTTAACAATTATCTGTTCTCGAAAGATAGTGAAAATATGGGGCTTTCGAAACTGGCACACCCGTTGCGCCACTTTCTACCGTCCAACAGGGAAAATATCTCTTCATTTTGTGAAAATTTGTCTCTCTCGTCTTCGCATGTAGAACAGGTTTTTAGCTAATTTTATTTCAAAGTCCAATTCAAAATCCCAGCAATGTTTATAGAACCAGGTTTTAGTAACTCGAGAAGAGGATGGATCGAAGTAATTTGCGGTTCAATGTTTTCCGGAAAATCGGAAGAATTGATTCGACGCTTAAAGCGATCTTTGATCGCCCATCAAAAAGTTGAGATCTTTAAACCTGCAAGCGATCAGCGATACGATGATGAAAAAATCGTCTCTCACGACAAGAATGCTATCAGTTCAAGGGCTGTTGATCAAGCCTCCGACATTTTGCGATTGGCTTGGGGAGTAGATGTTGTTGGAATCGACGAAGCGCAGTTTTTCGACTCTGAATTACCAAAGGTTTGTGAAGAATTGGCAATAAAAGGTGCCCGTGTAATCATAGCTGGTTTAGATAAGGACTATCTAGGGCAACCATTCGGTTCTATGCCAAAACTGCTTTGCCAAGCAGACTACCTGACGAAATTACACGCAATTTGTGTTCAATGTGGAAGTTTAGCGACCCACTCGTACCGATTACAAGAAGGTGATGAACAATTCATGTTGGGAGCTAAGGGCGAGTACGAGCCACGTTGCAGACATTGTTTTCATGCAGGAATGCAAGACAGCAAACTAAGCAAGATAGACGTAGCAGGTGAGCTCAAATTGAAGCAGTAAGTCCTAGAGATCCGTTTTCACAGGAAATGGCAAGCATGTTAGCATTTATTTCTTGAATGCAGGTTTGCAAATAAATACGTTAGCGTAAATGCTTAAGATTCGGTCGGTCTTCTCTCATTTAGCGACCAGCGATGAAGCTGATTAGAATGCTCCCTCACAAGAACAGATCGACAGATATATTAGAACTACTTTAAAAGTGTAGGAGAACAGCTTGTCTTTATCAACAAAAAACTAAGAATAAGTACACTTAGTATCATCAAGTCGCTGTAAAGAAATATCAAGGAAAAGGTTGAATCTTGAGGTAACACCTTATTCAAAATTCCAATAAAAAGCCCCGAACAGAATTCTGCTCGGGGCTTTGATATATAATTTGACTGCGCTTATCTCGCTACAACAATTCTTGTAGTCTCACGCGTTTTGCCATTTTCTAAGCTTACGATGTAGTTACCACTCGCCAAATCTGAAACATTCAAGCTTACGTTTTGCGTACCGATATTCATGTTCTGAGTAGCGATTGACTTCACCAATCTTCCGTTCAAATCAAATAAGTTGATTGCATAACGGTCCGAGCTTGTAATGTTCAACTCAATTGTCGCTTGATCAACCACAGGATTCGGATAAACCTTCATTGTAGAATTAGCAACAGCAGGAGCATCTTCGATCCCTACTGCGAAAGTAGGAATGTCGTACTCTTCTGTAGGAACATCTGCATTCGTAAAGGCATCTGTTCTCCACATTCCTCGTCCGTGAACTCCTGCATATACAACAGAACAGTTGGTATACAAGTCTGGATTTTCACGAGCAATAGGCTCTTGACGTAGTCTGAATACTGGTAAACGTCCGATATCTCCAGACTGCTCTTCCCAGTTGTACTGACCTTCTGCAACTTTCTCACCATACCAAATACCTTGGAATGTTCCAACTAGTAGATCGCCTCCTGTATTTCCTGAATTAGTATTGTTACCTTCTAAGATTACAACAGAGTATGTAGGCATTGGCGGCAATTCTCCTTGAATAGAAGTAAATGTAGGGTTAGCACTTAAGAAATTGAAAGACTCAAAAACGTGTGCTGAGTTGCCCCATTGCCCAGTTGTTACTACAACGTGGTTAGCATTTGCCTGATCCACCCACAAATCTGTGATGTAGCGGCCACTGAATGGGAATCCTGATGGGTAAGTACTTACTTGAGGACCAAAAGCATTATTAAGACCTGTAACTTTCACAATACGTCCTGAATATGTACCTACTACCAGCATATCTCCTTGCTTCGAACAATGCATTGCTGAAGCATTTGAACCTAATCCTGAAGCCAAGATTTTCCAGTCAATAGGAGTTGATGCATCAATCGCCTCTTCTGCCATCCACAAATGCGTATTTCCAGAAGAAGTAAAGATTCTTGCCTTTCTGATGGAAATCTCTTTAGGATCAACACTTTGTGTTTCTACATCGAATGGTACATAAATCGTTTGACGTGTATAATTTTCCTTTGGTGTTGAGATAAGATCCAAAGGAGCTTGAGCAGCTAAAAGTGAATCATTACAAGTTACCTTAAATGACTGACCGCCAATTGGATCAAAGTAAGAGTATAGTACTTCGTTTTCTGGATCATTACAATCCTCTACAGATAAAGGTGATTCAGGCTTGTAGTGCGCTACTTTGTGATAAAGTGTGTGATCTTCCCACATGTAGAATGGGTGCACAAAACCTGCCCCCAAGATAGAACATGGGCTTTCCGGGTCTGGATCAGCAATAGGTGTATTTCCATCACCATCATCCAATCCACACGAAACACCTTCTCCAGCTGTTGTTGTTCTATAAATAGCACCGTTCTGAGTTGAAACCCAAGCAACATCATTGTCAATATTTGACAACTCAGTATAAGAACCATCACCACCCACTACTTCAATTCCTGTTTGAGAAGAATTAAAAGAGAAGTTGATTAATACGTTTCCGTTATCCTGGGCTCCTGCCAAAACAGTTCCTGTATGACTTGCTGAAATGGAGTTACACTGGAAAGTCTCATAACCTTTTACACGCTCTACCCAAAACGGGAATAGCTCATCTGCATTTTCAGTGTAGAACATTGCTCCATCCGTTGTACAGAATAACTTCTTAGAATCTGTTGGATGGTAGAATAGTCCTTGCTTATCTGGGTGAACATACTTACCAGAAGTTGGATCTCCTGCATAAGAATCTACTTGATCCCAGCCTAATTCGAAATCCCATCGCCACAAAGTAACTCCTCCCAAATAGATACGATCTGCATTGTTTGGATCAACGTCTATACAGTAATCATAAAAACCTTGACACTGCGTACCACCCGTTGCTGGATCAAAAAGAGCCGAGTTCTGTCCAATCACTTCCCAGGTAACACCTGCATCCGTTGAACGTACAATTCGGTCTGTACAAGTCGACGCATTTGTGTTTGCAACATACACCACATCTGCAGATGCCTCTGTAGTTCCCAAAATGCGACGGCCGCCTAATGATGGATTCGCTAAACCATCGTATTCCAACTCTGTAAACTCTAATCCATTTTCAGAACGCATGACCTTAGCACCGTTCATTGCATAAACAACAGTACCTGTGCTCAAGCCAACTCCGTCACAACGCAAGCTGCCAGCAGTTCCGCCGTCAGTCATTTGAGCCTTAGCCCAATCAGCATCGCCAATCTTCATGAAGAGTCCAGAACCAGTTGCAGCATAAACTACATTCACTCCTCCCACTACCTGAGAAGTCATTTCATTGATCGTCACAAATAAGGTGTTATCCAAAACAAAAGTCTCTCCTCTGTCTGTACTTTTCCATAAGCCTGAGCCAGGAAAAGCTGATCCCGTTTGCGGGTGGAAAGCGTGCTTTTCAGCAGTCGTCTCGTAATCCGAGCCTGTTCCAACCCATAAAGTACCATTAGCATCCATAGTCATTGCAGAAACCGCTGTCACTCCTTGACGGGCAGCTTCAAAACAAACTGTCCAATTCAAACCGTTATCCACAGACTTGAAAACACCACCAGAAACCATTCCGGCGTACAATGTATTTACATCGTCGATGTCATACACAAGTGTTCGGGTTCTTCCACCTACATTGTTAGGTCCCAACAATTCCCAGTCGATAGGATTCTCCAAAGCTCTTTGAGCTGGTTGGAAATCACGTACCGCAGCCAATTGCTTGCGAACAATATCGCGATCAATGGTTCCTGTTTCTTGATTTGCATGCATATCATACAAATGATCCAGATAAGGTCGACCCTCCTTCTTAGGAGCATCAGATATCGAACTAATTTGCGCTATTGATTGACTGGCTTCCTGATCAGTGTTTTGTACCAAGACAAATCCTAATGCAATGAAAAACAGAACACCCAAAGCAGGTAGTAAGAGCTTCTTCATATTTATTATTTATTTAAACTATTTCTTTGACTTACATTTTAACAAAAATAAGAATTGAATGCACGTTCTCCAATGAAAACGAAAGACATTGCGGGGCATTTTAACGATAAAATGACAATACGGGGCGACATTTAGCGCTAAAGATGCCTTTCTGCATGATAGCTAGAACGAACAAGTGGCCCACTTTCCACAAAATCGAATCCTTTTCCCATTCCAATCTCTTTAAACTCAGCAAATACATCAGGATGCACATACTCATGGATGGGTAAATGATGGCGAGTAGGTTGAAGGTACTGACCCAAGGTTAAGACATCACAGCCATTTTCCACTAAGTGATCCATGATCTCTTCAACCTCTTCCTTGGTCTCACCTAAGCCTAACATTATGCCAGACTTTGTACGACAACCAAAATCCTTAGTTCTTCGAATTTGCTCCAAACTCCTTTCATAGCGAGCTTGAGGCCGCACTAGTCGATATAAACGTTTCACCGTTTCCATGTTGTGCGAAACCACCTCAGGCATTTCTGTTAGGACTTCTTCCAAAGCTTCCCACTTTGCTTTAAAATCGGGAATCAAGGTTTCCAAGGTCGTTCCCGGAGATTGCAAGCGAATCTGACGCACTGTTTCAGCCCAAATAAAAGCCCCACCGTCTTTTAGTTCGTCACGATTCACGGATGTGAGCACACAATGCTTTACCCCCATTAACGCAACTGCTTCAGCGACTCTTTTAGGTTCATCTTCGTCATATTCCGGAGGTCGCCCTGTAGCAACAGCACAAAAAGAACAGCTTCGGGTACACACATTCCCTAAAATCATAAACGTTGCAGTTCCTGCACCCCAACATTCGCCCATGTTCGGACAGTTCCCACTTTCGCAAATGGTGTGTAGCTTATACTTATCCACCAACTTTCGCACATTGCGAAATTTCTCCCCAATGGGAAGCTTAACACGAAGCCAATCAGGCTTTCTCTTTCGTTCTTTAATTTCAGTGGTTTTCGTCATCCTCTTCAGTTTCCGGATGTGTAGAGAAAATGTCTCAGATCGTGAAATGTTCTAAATAAAGCCAAGAATAACGGCTTTGTTTTGTCATTTCCCCCTCTATCAAATCCAAAATTCAACAGAGATCAAAGCTAAGAGTATATTCTATCTTTTAACCCGTCTTCGAGACTAAAGTATCTTATTTGGTAGTGAGTTTCCGCACTATTTTCGCTTCCCGAAAAGAAACTTGAGGTACAAGTTGCCATAGAGAAAGTGGTTCTCCTCAGCTGCCATAATAGGAACTCTCTTGTAATAAACGTTTACCATCGCACCAAGTTCTATGGCCTTTACCCGTTCGTTGAACTGGGCCCAATCGAACAAAAAGCCCAACTTAAAAACGCCACCCGGATACAAACTTGCTTTTTCAAATCCCTTTATGAAGTTTGTCCCTCCATAAATCGCTTGTGCTCTCAAAAACAAATCAGGACTTTCTTCGAAAGTTTGCGCTTGAATATCGGGCTGATTTAATGCATCAACGTTAAGAACTAAGTTAAGCTGATACGGTTTTGCCACTCCCAATGACAAGCCAGCTTTGTACAATAGCGAAATCGAAACACCACTTTTCCTGCCCTTTCGAGCTAAAACCCTTTGCCAAACCTTTGAAATATTGAGGTTGTAAAAGTTGTTGATTTTTCCAAAAGTGTAAGATCGAGCAGTAGGCGGCTGAAAAGGATAGTCCTTATAAACACTTTGTCTCCTAAACTCTTTGCTGTGTTTTATTTCTTGCACCTCAATCTGCCAAAGAGATTTCTTCCGAATATTGTCAATCTTGCCCCAATTGTAGTTTATTCCGTAGCCATTGGTGTGAATTTTAAGGCCTAGGCTCCATTCGCTTGTGCGAACGTAATCCTCTTCTGTATATTTATCGACGTTCTGAGCCTGTACAGAAATACTTAAACACCCAAATACGAAAAGTACAATGGGAAGCAATAAAACGGGCAGAATATTCAATTGACAGCTTTTCACACTAAAATAACTATAAATGACCGCAGAAGTTGTGTACATCGGCCAACTACGTACCGAAGCAAAGCATATTAAGTCGGGCAGCCAACTTATTACGGATGCTCCAGTCGATAACAGAGGAAAGGGAGAAGCCTTCTCTCCAACCGATATGGTAGCAACTGCGCTTGCCTCTTGTATGCTTACCATTATGGGCATAAAGTGTGCCGATAATGGCTGGGATTTCGAAGGAAGTTCAGCTAGCGTTACAAAAGTGATGGCATCAAATCCGAGAAGAATAGCAGAAATACAGATTTCCTTTGAACTGCCCGCATCCTTCGATAGCAAACAGCGCAAGATTTTGGAAAAAGTTGCGGAAGCTTGCCCTGTATCTAAAAGCTTATCGACCGACCTGCAAGAAAAATTAGCATTCAATTGGGTGCAAAAAAAGCCTAGGAAATCCTAGGCTTTGTCAAATGCGTTTATTTTTTTAATCTAAAAAGTACAGGCAAAATCCCAGTGCAGGTACTTAAACTAGTTGCTCAGCTATTTCAATGGATGAAATAGAATTGTGTGATTGATCCATCACAGAAACCCCATCTTTTATTAGCAAAATTTGCGGTGACTGGTGTTCCACACCAAACCTTTCTGCGATTTCATTAGAAACCGAACGAAAGGCTATTAAGTCAAGGTACCAAACAGAGACCTCTTCATCGGAAGCCTTCCAAGTCCGCTCCAAACGACTCTTTGCCATGGAGCTTATAGAGCATCTTGTACTGTGCTTCAAAATCAAAGCAGGTTTTACCTGTGATTCTTGCACAATTTGATCCAACTGTTCTACAGTTTCTAAATGCTGCCAGTTCATTTGTTACTAGCAGTTTTCGTCTACTTCCTGAAATTGCTCCGTATCGACGTCTGTGATCTGCCCTGGACATCCGCTTTTGTGACATGAGGATAGAACAAAAATTGAAAGGGCCATGATGATCCCTAATGCTTTCCCGTTAAGTTTCATTGTATATTTATTTTTACTTTTAACTCCATTGTGACTACCAAGTTTGAAAAGAGTTACATACGAACGTATAGTATTTTTTCAAAATTTGTGAGCAGTCCATCTTGAAACGCCAAATACAAGCAATTAATTGTCTTTTTCGCTCGAAGCTTTACCAAACTAGGATACGAGTGACAATGACCCCTTAACGACCCAAATCAGTGAAGGTTCATTTCATATCAATCGGTGGCAGTATTATGCACCAACTTGCTCTCAATATGATCGAAAAAGGCTACACAGTGAGTGGGTCTGACGATGAAATCTTTGAGCCATCAAAATCCGTTTTGCAATCAGCCGGATTACTTCCTGCCGAGTTCGGTTGGTTCCCTGAAAAAGTAACAGAAGACCTCGACGCTGTGATTCTGGGAATGCATGCACGAATCGACAACCCGGAACTGCTTCGTGCCCAAGCACTGGATCTTGCCATTTATTCCTTTCCAGAGTTTGTTTATGAACAGTCAAAAGATAAAAAGCGGGTTGTCATTGCTGGAAGTCACGGAAAAACGACTATTACCAGCATGATCATGCATGTTTTGGGAAAGGAAGGAAAAGACTTCGACTTTTTGGTTGGAGCGCGTTTAGAAGGGTTCAAGCGTTCCGTCCAGATTAGATCTAGCAGTGATCTGATTATTTTGGAAGGCGACGAGTACTTATCGTCCGCTTTGGAACGAAAACCTAAATTTCTCTCTTATCGAGGAAAACTGTGCCTCATCACCGGCATAGCTTGGGATCACATTAACGTCTTCCCCAAATTTGAAGACTACTGTAATCAGTTTCGTTTACTACTAAGAAGTTTAGATCAAAATGCCGTTGTAGTCTACAACGAAGAGGACGCTATTTTGAAAGACATTTGCTTACAAAGTGAGCGAAAAGACATTCGCTTTATCCCCTATAACACGCCAGAATACAAGGTGGGAAGCGAAGGAAAAGTGCAATGGAAACGGGAGTCCCGGATGATTCCTCTTAACATATTCGGAGCACATAATCTTTCGAACATGAATGGCGCACGACTCATTTGTGCACAATTGGGTATTGATAATGAAGCCTTTGAAGCAGCTATTTCCAGTTTTAAAGGAGCGGCAAGACGATTACAAACCCTATTTGAAAATGAAACCGTTTCCATTTTCAACGATTTTGCACATGCGCCGTCTAAAGTAAAAGCCTCCACAAAGGCTGTTTCTGAATTACATAGCAAAAGAGAGGTAGTGGCAGTACAGGAACTTCATACGTATAGCAGTCTAAATCGTGCTTTTATACCGCAATATGAGGGAGCTTTGGATGCAGCTGACCATGCGGCTGTTTTTTACGATCCACATACTTTGAAGATAAAGAAGTTGCCTGCTATCGATTCTGATTACCTGAAAAGCTGTTTTAAAAAAGAAGGCCTGAAAGTCTTCCAGAATGCTGAAGATTTAAAGAAATGGCTTCAGAGTTTCCAATGGAAGAACAAAGACTTAGTCTTTATGAGTTCTGGGAAATTGGGCGGCTTTGATAAGGAAGAGATGATTACCTTTGTCAGCACTTGGAAGGAAGCACGAGAGGACTAAACCAAAGCACAAACTGAGCAGAAAACTAGTGATGCTTTACGGCTAATCACCTCACCTTCCACAAAAAATAAGAAAATACCAATGGAGTTAAGTTTAAATAAACCAATTGCCGTTTTTGATCTAGAAG
>CALFBW010000347.1 GCA_937951415.1 uncultured Chitinophagales bacterium
TCCTGGTCAAGTGCGCGATAAATTCGCATCCTAAAACTTCCCATTGAAGAACCTCCATTTTCAATATGTGCCCCAAACGAATGCCCGCTTGGATCGCTATACATCACCGCAGCAGCTTCTGTATCAGTTTTAAATAATCGTGCCTTGGTAAAATCAGTATAATACGAACACAAAAAATCTTCAGACGGATTTGCACGATTATCGCAATAGCGCTGAACTTGACACCTACTGTTGCAGCCTGAAGATGATCTTTTTTAATGACAAATAAACGGAGGCTCGAAAGAAGGCAAATAGACACTATGATTGGGCATCCAACTTTATTATGCTTAAATAAACAGTACTTCAAGCGACTTAAGCCACAACAATCTATAGTTTAGCACGAACTTCCTACTCTTCAAACATACAGTTCTATCTTCATTTAATCAAAAAAACAGTTCTTTCTTTAGCAACTTAACGTTCTACTAAATTATCATTATCAACACTTTAGGGAACTTTTTGGCTCGTTTTATCTTTAAAAGGGGAAAGCGAGAAACTCAATACTGTGTATTAATGGCAAAGAAGAAACTAGTAGTATTAACGGGTGCAGGCATTTCCGCAGAAAGTGGTATTAAGACTTTTCGAGATTCTGATGGTTTGTGGGAAGGCCATGATGTAATGGAAGTGGCTACTCCGCAAGGCTGGGCGAAAAACCCTGCTTTGGTTTTAGATTTCTATAATCAACGTCGAGCGCAGTTAGCAGAAGTGGAGCCGAATGCAGCACACTTTGCCCTGAAGGAACTGGAAGAAACCTTTGAAGTCATCATTATTACTCAAAATGTGGATGATTTGCACGAGCGAGCGGGCTCTTCGAATGTTTTGCACTTACATGGAAAGCTCACTCAAGTGCGTTCGGTACAAAATGAAAACAAAATTACAGAGATAGCTTATAAAGCCATCAATTTAGGAGACACTGATGAAAATGGGGTACAATTACGCCCGCATGTAGTTTGGTTTGGAGAGGCGGTTCCAGCCATTGAAGAAGCACTCCCGCTTTGCAAAGCAGCTGATGTATTCGTTGTGGTCGGTACCTCAATGGTCGTTTATCCCGCGGCGAGTTTGATTCAATATTGTCAGCAAGATGTTCCCAAATTTGTCGTCGATCCAGTACGTCCCGAAATTCCTATGGGCGGTCTAACATTTATTGAAGCAAAGGCAAGTGTGGGTATGCAAACACTAAAGAAGGAATTGCAGAAGCTCGCATAAAAGACGGCTTTCACTTTTTTGCTAATAAATCTGTAGGAGGGCAGTTTGAGATGCTTTCGGCAGCATTTCGTCTAACTTTGTGCCGCAAGAAAATGAAAGCTCTTATTGATAAATACCTCGCTATTGACTTACCTGGTTTTAAAGGAGTACCCTTTGGCGAGGTTCTGCGATTCGTATTTATTGAAGTTAAAAGAGACCACATTCAAACCCGTGCGGCTTCCATTGCTTTTAATGCCTTCTTGTCTGTTTTTCCTACGATCATTTTCATCTTTCAATTACTTTCTGTCATTGAGATCGAAGGCATGTCTAGTGCTTTGTACGAGTTTCTACAAACCAACATTCCCGAGCAAGCTTATCCCTTTGTAGAAGAAACTATTCAAAATATTCTGGCTCGTCAAACGGGAGGAAAAATCACTTTAGGGTTCTTGCTGGCGATTTTCTTTGCCAGCAACGGCATGTCGAGTTTGATGAGTGCCTTTCGAAAAGAGGATGATCGATTGACGCCCAAAAAGAGAAATTTTATTACGCATCGATTGACTGCGATAGGCTTGACGCTTTTATTAGCAAGTGTTTTCTTACTCACTTTAGCTGGAATTATTGCAGGAGGGTATTCCATTACGCAACTGGCAAATTACCTCGCCATCAATCAAGGAATTACCTATTTATTTGTATTGCTTTTAAAAACGGTTTTGACCTTTTTATTACTGCTTAATTCCATTTCTTTAATTTATTATTTTGCTCCTCCTGTTAATGATAAATGGAGTTATTTCTCTCCTGGTTCGATCTTCACGAGCATTACCATGATTCTGACTTCCCTCCTCTTTAGTTGGTACCTAAATTCATTTGGTCAATACAATATTCTTTACGGCTCCCTAGGTACAATCATGATTACGATGATCTGGATGTACATCAATTCCATGATCTTATTGATTGGCTTTGAGATGAATTTGGGCATCCAAGTTAATGAGCAAAAGCTGCTCGAATCTGAGAACTTACTTTAGTAATTTATAGAGCATCTTTACCGACCGCAGTTTCTAATACTAACAAAGGATTTTTTATAAAGTAAAGAGCCCCAGCTTGTTCAACTGGGGCTATTACCTAACCAAAACAAAAATTTATGAAAAACTCTACTTGGTTCTACGGCGGTTTCTCTGCAGGTGTTTCAACTTTTCCATTTAGTAAAGAGCAGCAAAACGCAGCAACAATTTAATTAATATGATATTTGAAATAAATGATTATATAGCAATATCATAACCAGCGTAGAAATTTTATCCTACTCGCTAAAATGAGCTAACACCTCCTGAAGGCTGGCCTTAAAAAATGTCATATTTTTTTTGACAAGAAAGGGCCTGCTTCCCATTTTTCCACAGATTTCTGCCGCAAGAAAACACAAAAAGCCCCGGACTCCTCCGGGGCTTTTCACCTAACCAAAAGTA
>CALFBW010000348.1 GCA_937951415.1 uncultured Chitinophagales bacterium
GAGGCAGACAGCTTTCGTTTAATGTTTCGTGCTTTGAATGATCAGCCAACACGCTATGCAGTAATGGCTATCGAGAATACAGTGGCTGGGAGCATTTTGCCCAATTATGCACATTTGAGGCAATCAAATTTTACGATCATTGGAGAAGTATATCAACGGATTGAACATCATTTGATGAGCCTTCCGGGAGAACCTTTGGAACAGATTTTAGAGGTGCGCTCACATCCGATGGCCTTATTACAGTGCTTGGACTTTTTTAATAAAAACCCACGCATGCAGTTAGTAGAAACCTCCGACACTGCGGGAAGTGCGAAAGACTTGTTGAACGAACCTGAAGGGGGAGTGGCAGTAGTCGCAAGCAGTTTGGCGGCAGAGCATTACGGCATGGAAATTTTATCGAAAGGAATAGAAACCAACCCTAGAAATTTTACGAGATTCTTGGTATTACAAGATCAAGCACTGGCACAAGAAAGGAGCGATTTTAATAAGGCTTCCATCTGTTTTCAATTGGGGCATGCTGTGGGAAGTTTGGCAAAAGTACTAGGCGTATTTGCAGAAACCGGAATCAATTTGACCAAGATTCAATCCTTACCCGTGATAGGTAGTGAGTGGCAATATTTATTCTTAGCAGATTTGGAATTTGCCCAACCAGAAATATTTGAAACGGGAATGGAAAAGGCCAATCCCTTCTTAAGCGAACTGCAGATAATGGGTAAATACCGTACAGGGATTAAATACCGAACGACCTAAGCAGCTGCCATGAACAACAAAGAAGCAAAGAGACTGGAGACGGTTAAGGAATATTATTTTTCGAAGAAATTGCGGGCGCTAAAGGAAATGACAGCGGCAGGACGGCCCATCATTAATTTGGGTATCGGAAGCCCTGATTTGGCACCTGATCCATCGGTGATAGTAGCTTTGATTGAAGCCGCCAGTCAACCGCAAAATCATGCTTATCAATCCTATAAAGGGATAGATATATTGCGTCGGGCCATTGCGGGATTTTATGATTCTTATTACGGCGTTCAACTCGATCCTAATCGGGAAATATTGCCTTTAATGGGATCGAAAGAAGCGGTGATGCATTTATCCTTAGCTTTTTTGGAAGAGGGTGATGAGGTTTTGGTACCGAACCCTGGATATCCAGCTTATGCATCAACGGCGGCAATTGCTGGAGCAACAACAATAAAATATGCACTGCAGTCTGGAAATAATTGGCAAGTGCAGTTAAGAGATTTGGAGCAATTACGATCAGGGAAGACCAAATTGCTTTGGTTGAATTATCCTAATATGCCCACGGGAGTCAATGCCGATTCGGAGGGTCTCTCGGCAATAGTTTCATGGGCAAGAGAAAACAATATTATTCTGGTGAATGATAATCCTTATAGCCTAGTTGGCTTTGAAAGCCCTTTTTCGATTTTAAAATCAGACTTGAGGGCTGGGAATTATAAAGGGATTTTGGAATTAAATTCGCTCAGTAAATCACATAATATGGCCGGCTGGAGAGTCGGCATGATGTGTGGAGACAAAGAATTAATAAATGCCGCTTTAAAAGTGAAAAGTAATATGGATTCTGGCATGTTTAAGGGAATTCAACTAGCTGCCGCTAAAGCACTGGAGCTTGATGTGGATTTTCATGCAAAGAGAAACGCTATTTATCAAAAGAGGAGAACAAAAGCGGAAGGAATTGCGACTGCTTTAGGCTGTGAATATTCCAAAGAACAAGGAGGAATGTTTCTGTGGATGCGTATTTCAGATACATTTAAGAATGCTCTAGAAATGAGCGATGCCATTTTGGAGCAATGCGACGTTTTTATTACACCCGGTTTTATTTTTGGTTCTCAAGGCGAAAATTATTTACGGATTTCTCTTTGTAATTCTTGTGAAGTCCTAGAAGATGTTTTGCAAAGAATTCAATCAAAAATGCCTCAACACGCAGAACTGATTTCAATAAATAATGCAAAAATAAATAAAGCTTGAAAGTTGGAATCATCGGCTTGGGATTAATTGGCGGTTCACTAGGCTTGGACTTACAAGCCAATGGCTTTGCGACTCAATTAGTGGGTTGGGATAGAAACGAAGCACATGCACAACAAGCGCTAGAATTGCAACTGGTGGAGGAATTGCAAACACCGGAGAATATGTTGCAGGACTGTGATCTAGTTATTTTGGCGATTCCTGTGAGTGCCATCAAGGGTTATTTAGTCAAATTACTCGACCATGCTTCTGATGCAGTAACCATCACCGACATGGGTTCTACAAAGGCGAGCATAATTACGAGTATTAAAGCACATCCAAAACGCCATTGTTATGTTCCTTCACATCCAATGGCTGGTACAGAATTTAGTGGACCCAGCGCAGCGATTCCGCATTTATTCGTAGGAAAAGTAGCGATTATTTGTAGAACCTCAGAAAGTAAAAAAGATAAGGTCGCACTGGTGGAGAAAATGTATCGTTCACTGTACATGCGTGTTCGTTATATGGAAGCAGAGGAGCACGACTTGCATGCGGCTTATGTTTCGCACATATCGCACATCAGCAGTTTTGTCTTGGCAAACACTGTTTTGGATAAGGAGAAAAGTGAACGGGCAATTTTCGATTTGGCCAGTGGAGGTTTCGCTTCTACAGCAAGATTGGCAAAGAGTTCTCCTGAAATGTGGGCACCCATTTTTAACCAAAATAAAGAAGCGCTACTAGAAGTTTTAGATACCTATGTAGA
>CALFBW010000349.1 GCA_937951415.1 uncultured Chitinophagales bacterium
TTGAAACCCCTTTTGAAAGAAACGCCGTACTAAGTCAGCGATACGATTGCAATATTTGGTTGAAACGCGAAGATTTACAAGCGGTTCGCTCTTACAAAATACGTGGGGCTTTTAATAAAATCGTAGGGCTTTCAAAAGAAGAAACACAAAACGGCGTGGTCTGTGCTTCCGCAGGAAATCATGCGCAAGGCGTGGCATATTCTTGTAAACAATTAGGAATAAAAGGCACCATCTTCATGCCTGAAACCACGCCCCGTCAAAAGATTACGCAGGTCAATTTCTTTGGACAAAATATGGTGACGGTTATTGCCAAAGGCGACACTTTTGACGATGCACAAGAAGCGGCCGTGGCATTTTGTAAAGAACAAAATGCGGTCTTCGTTCATCCTTTTGATGATGAACATGTAATTCAAGGACAGGCTACCGTGGGCCTCGAAATTTGGAAAGCGAAGGAAGAAGAAGTAGACATAATGATCACTCCTGTTGGCGGCGGTGGCTTATCGGCTGGGCTGTCTTTGGTTTGGTCGGTCTTGAGTCCACAAACAGAATTGATAGGCATAGAACCCGAAGGAGCTGCTGCTATGAAAGCAGCTTGGGAAGCTGGCGAGGTGGTGGAATTGGAAGAGATCAATAATTTTACGGACGGTGCTGCGGTGAAAAAAGTAGGCGAAATTCCCTTCAAAATTATTCGAGAAAATCTGAAGGAAATCCTCACGGTTCCCGAAGGACTGATTTGCGAAACGCTGCTAAAATTGTACAACGAATCGGCCATTGTTGCGGAGCCCGCTGGTTGTTTATCTATTGCAGCTTTGGAGCAATTGCGTGATCGCATCAAAGGCAAGAATGTGGTTTGTGTGGTCTCTGGCGGGAACAATGATATTTCTCGCATGGAGGACATCAAGGAACGCGCGCTCCTCTATGCTGGCTTGAAGCATTACTTTATCGTGAGTTTCCCTCAACGGGCTGGTGCTCTGAAAGAATTCGTGACCGACGTTTTAGGTCCTACCGATTCCATTGTGCATTTCGGCTATACCAAAAAGAACAGTCGCAACCGCGGTCCTGCACTGGTGGGTTTGGAATTGGCCAGTCCCAATGATTTGAAACCGCTCATGGAGCGCATGGAAGAAAAGGGCTTCTTCGGAGAATACATCAATGAAAAAGAGGAGCTCTTCCGATTTTTGGTTTGATCGGTCGGGCTTGACTAGCCTATGAAACCATTTTCAAAATTATAGAATATCTATTTATTTGATGGACGGACAAGTAGGTAAATCCGTCCCAAAGAACAGTTCATGGCTCATTTCATTTATCGAATGGAAGAAATAAAATCCGAGATTTCTTCCGGGATATTATCGCCTTTGAGGGCGCGAATAAAAGCGCTTCCGATGATTCCTCCACTGCAATCTTTGGTGGCTGCTGCGAACGTTTCTCGATCAGAAATTCCGAAACCGGCTACTAGGGGGCTTTCCAAATTCAAGCCTTTCAATCGATCAAAGAATGCCGATTCTTTTTCACCAAAATCTGCCCGTTGTCCTGTGATGATCGGATTAGCGACTACGTATAGAAATCCTGCTGAGAGTTGGTCGAGGTATTTTATGCGTTCGTCTGGACTTTCAGGGGTTATGAGGAAATTCACGCCTAAGTCGTAAGCATCGAAAACGGCCTTTACTTTTTCTTCGTAATACAAGGCCGGAAGATCTGGCAAGATGTAGGAATCTACGCCGGCTTCCTTCGAGTCTTTCGCAAATTTCTCCAAGCCGTATTGCAGGGCTTGATTGAAGTAGCCCATCAATATTACAGGGAAATTGAGCTCGCTGCGCACCGATTTTAATTGCTGGAAAAGCAAAGGCAAATCCATTCCATTTGCTAGGGCTTTTTCTCCCGCCTTTTGAATGGTAGGACCGTCTGCCAAGGGATCAGAATAAGGCATACCCACCTCCACGAAATCTACTCCAGCTTTTGACAGTTCCTGAAGCACGGTTGGCAGACTTTCTTTATGCGGATAACCTGCTGTGGCAAAAATGCTCAGCAGCGCTTTCGGATTTTCTTCCTTTTTATTATTGGAAAAAAGTGCTTGTAATTTATTTTGCTGTTTATTCATTGATCTGTAATATCTTCTATTGGTGGCAGCTATCTAGCAATTCGTAAGTGGTACTTCGTCCTCCTGACTTAGACTTTACAAGGATAGCTTTTTTGATCAGACTTATTCTCCGCAGAATCAACTTTCTCCGCAAAATGTGCGGTGTTTAAGATAATTATTCACCGCAAAAGCCAATTAGGAAGGCAATTTTCCTGCACTACGTCAAATTCACAAAGCTTTCCTCCATCTTTTGAGAGACAAGCTGAGGGACATCGTGTTCCTTAAACAGCTTAAGAAGTTCACCCTTCTGTGATTGAATATCCTTTACAATTCCTAGAGGGTTTTTTATAGTAAAATCATCCGCCAACTTTTTGATATCTTTTATTGAGATGTTAGCCCTTTTGCCATTAATAGAAAGAGCCCTTCGAGGATTCTTAAAGTTTATCAAAGGGTTGAGGGCGAAGGTTACATCATAGGCAGGAGACAAATCCCAACTGTCTGTTTCTCTGCTATAAATAAATGCGTGATTTTTGAGATGATCGTCGATGTTCCCGTACAAGACGTTGAAAACCATTCTTTTAAACATTTCTTCTAGTTGGGAATATGGGATTTTCAGAAAGGAACAGAGCTTAAATAGGTTCTCATAAGAAGAGTTATCTTGTTTTCTATAGTCCCAGCCGGTCAAACCAGATGCTGTAAGAACGTGCTTCTTCTCTCCATCTTGCCGATCAAAACGCAGAGTGGCGAAATGCTTGTTTTCGATCAATTTTGAATCCATTATTCGAACTCCAGAATTTCGAAGGCTTTGATAGTAGCAATATTCTACTACCTCTCGAGGATAATTCAAGTCCTCATCAATGGCTAGTTTGACCAAATAATGTTTGTATTGATCTGAAAATTCCAAATCCCCAGGAATAATCAGCCCGCTCTCTTTCTCCTCCGATATCAAGATCTTTGGTCGAGCTCCGCCCGCAGACGTTCCGATCCGAAAGATGTTTATTAGTCCTTTACTATTTAGATTCTTTTGATTTGTCGACTTCTTTAGGTTCAACACTTCTTTCAGTACAGCAACAATCTCCTCTAAATCCACCGTAGTATTCTTTGGCAATTTTACAACAGGGCGATATTCAAGAGCTCCCATTCCCCGATTGCCGATGTAGGCCAATTGTTCTAAGACTGAAATCCTCTTCTCTTCTTTACTATCTAACCAAGCCTTAAAAATGATGGAACCAAAAACATCTGGAAGTGAATCAGCAAATTGAGGGGGAATTCCCTTAAAAGTATCACTGTCAAATTGATTAAAAAGTTGAACGTAATCAGTTCTTCTGATTATGCCGGTTTTAGGAAAAATGTTCTGTAGCTGATCCCGCTCTAGGAATGTAGGATTAAATTGAAATGAAGATCTTCTTTCATCTTCAGACAAGCCAATTCTACCGATTTCATGTCCAAAAAGATGGACATTTATTATCTCATTAGATGCCATTAATACAGGGATTTCGAATTAACAACATGTGCTTTTACTTGCAAAATCTCCTTCTGCAATTGCTCAAGCAAATCCATTTCCTTCAAGACTTTGAAAAGGGTATCTACTGTAAAGTTTTTCCCGAGCTCCAAATTTTGAATGCTTGTCCTAGAAATGTCCAGTGATTGAGCAAGTTGAATCTGGGACAAGCCTCTTTGCTTTCTTAAGGCTTTGACCAATAATCCCAGTTCACTTTTTACTTCTTTGATCTCTACTGTATTAAACATAAAATGACCATTATAGCAATCAATTTACATCATTTCGATATAAAATGCCTGCTTTAATGGTCATTTATTCCTAGTCAACGCAAGACTTGTTCTTCAATAAAAAAGGGCCTAAGGCACTAATTCCAAGGAAGAACTCTATCAATGCTCATTTATTCTTATGCGTTTTCAACGACTACTTTTCCGATGGCTTTCTTGCTTTCTAAATGCGCATGTGCTTCATTGACTTGATCTAATGAAAATTTGTGTTCGTCTACGACAGGCGTCAAATTACCCGCTTCAATGATCTTCGACAATTCACTCAAAATGTGCGCATGATCCTTTCTATTGTAGTTGTGCAACATCGGGATTAGCATGAATACTACGTGGAGAGACAAGCCCTTGAAGTGTGCAATACTCAAATCAATTTCCAATAAAGAAACAGTGGTTACCACATGACCGTTGAGCTTAGCAGCATTGAATGAATTGATCATGTTGGCACCACCTACAGAATCGTAAACCACATCAAAACCGGCTCCTCCTGTGTACTTCTGCACATAATCTTCGACCGCTTCTTCTTTATAATTGATAGCAGTTGCTCCTAGCTTTTCGATTAAGGCCGTTTTCGTAGTACCACTCCCAGTAGCGTAAACTTCCGCGCCCATTACTTTTGCCAATTGAAGTGCCACATGACCCACGCCGCCAGCTCCACCATGAACCAGAACTTTCTGACCTTCACTTACACCCGCTCTCATCAAACCTTCGTAAGCCGTGATGGCTACTAAAGGCAATGCTGCAGCTTCACGCATGGAGATGTTCTTCGGCTTAAGCGCAACAAGATCACCATCGGCTGCAATGTATTCTGCCAAAGTACCGGGCAAATCGGCCAATCCACCAGCACATCCGTAGACTTCATCGCCAACAGAAAACTGGCTTACATTGTCACCAACTGCTTCCACCGTTCCCGCGAAATCCATCCCGAGCAGTGCAGGAGCGGCTGGTGACAGGGGAAGATCAGGTCCCATGTTCCGAATCATCGTATCCACTGTATTAACACTGGATGCTGCGATCTTCACGAGTACCTGGTTTGCTTCTATTGTTGGCTTTTCAATTTCCTTGGCTTCAAATTTTGCATTTTCACCGTACTCGGTGATGATCATTGCTTTCATATTAGGTAGCTTTTCTTAACTATAAAAATGATAGTTGCAAACTTAATGATAGCAATGTATTTTTACAATAACGGTCAAAAAGGATAGTACGAATGGCAGCTGAAAACAACCAAGACATCATCACTTTTAATGGGCAAGAATATCCTTGTTGCGCAAGTCTAACGATGGGCATCATTGGCGGCAAATGGAAGACGGTCATTTTGTACCACTTAATGAGCGGCACTTTGCGCTATTCTGAATTGAGAAAAGAAATGCCCACCGTGACGGAGCGGACTTTAAGTTTACAACTCAAAAAATTGGAAGCCGATGGCATTGTCAAAAGAACCGTTTATCATAAAAAACCGCCCTTGAAGGTGGAGTACTCTTTAACCCCTTTGGGCGAAACACTTATTCCGGTAATAAAAGCGATCGCTAATTGGGGAGATTCGGTTATTGGACGCGGGTGAAGGTACTTATTCTGATAAGTAAAAAATCTACGGGCAGATTCAACCGTATCTAGTCGTTAAGAAGAACATTTCTTATCA
>CALFBW010000350.1 GCA_937951415.1 uncultured Chitinophagales bacterium
CTTGCTTTCGGAAATTCTTGTCGTCTTCCGTGGGGACAATATCGTCTTTAGGAAAAGTTTCTAAGGGTAAAAAACTGGTTCGCGATAATCCCATCTTTTCATAGAACCGCGCATTGAGATATTCCGGAAAGCTCGCTTCCGCAAAGTCTGTGATCATCTCTTTGAAGAAATAAAAACCTAAGTCGCTGTATTTGTAGCGATTTTTATTTGGTAATTCTGAATCTAAAATCGTCCGCCATACCGTGTCTTGGTAGCTTTTATTCATATACATATTGTCTGCTACTTGAACGGAAAACTCATCTGATGGGATGTTGGAATAAATGCGCTTCCGCGTAGCATCATCTTTGATTGTTTCTGTGTAAAAAGGAATCCAGCTTTTTAGACCTGATTCATGCGTTAAAATTTTTCCAATCTTAAGATGCTCTTTGTTTGTGCCTTTAGTGAAGGCTAAATGATCCCCTATTTTTTGGTCCATTTGAATAAATCCAGTGTCGTACATATCCATTAACCCTAAAAGACTGCCAGCAACTTTGGTTAAGGATGCTACATCATAGAGGTCGGTATTTTGTACTACCTGTTGTCTTGAATAGGTGTGGTGACCGAAAGATTTATTGTAAATCACATGTCCGTCTTTTGCTACCAATATCTGACAGCCGGGAGTCGCTTTATCGGCGATGGCTTCTTCGGCGATTGCGTCAATCTTTGCGAGTTCTTCCGAGCTTATTCCTATTTCTTCTGGTAAACTGTATCGCAAACGAATTGGCTCATCCAAGCTTCCGTAACCTGCTCCAAAAGGAAAAGCTGTAGAAGCAGTAATAGGTAATTTTCCAGGAGCGGGAATAGCTCCGAAAAGAGCCTGGCTTGCTAAATCATGACAAGTGGCATCGTCTTGATTAGCCACAACTGCTGTGGTAACATCATCGAAATACTGCAGTGTGTATGGGGAACCAAAAACGACCAACACGACTTTTGTGTGGCTTTCTAATCGACTCAGTAAGTCGATCATCCTTTGATTAACACCGTGGTTTTTACTGCCATAACGACTCAAGTCATGCAATCCCACCACTACGGTTGAGTAGGTTTTTAGTTTTCCAAGCATGGCGTCGAATTCTGCTGAGGATGCTCCTTTGTCGAGCCAGTATTCGTCCATTTTCGCATAGCGGGTCATGCCCCTTTGAAAGTTGCTCTTGCCAGAAGCCCCTAGTGACAAACTGGCGAAGTTGTGGTGATCTAAGGATAAGAAAGGCAAGAGGTCTTCTTCATCTCTTGCCACAGTAATAGCAGCCGCTAATAGATTCTTAATTAATATGTCCGTCTCCAAAGTGTTGAGGTCTTGTTGTAGATTACCCAAAGCGATTGGCTTAAAGTCGTGCAATCCTACACGGAATTTAGCTTTCAATATCTTTCGAGCGCGCTCCGTAATATCCTGTTCACTGATACGTCCTTCTGCTACTGCTTGCTTGAACATTTTGACGGCTTTTGCCACATCTTCTGGAAATAGCAAGATGTCGTTACCGGCTTCAAAAGCACGTAAGTCCACTTCTCCAGGAGGGAAGTACTTACTCACTCCTTTCATGTTCAAAGCATCGGTGAATACCAATCCTTGATAGCCCAATTCGTTCCTTAATATCCCTTCAATAATGGGAGAAGAAAGAGAAGCAGGCATGGTGGGTGTAGTAGCGTCAATAGCATCGGTAATTCCACGAGAATCCATGCTGGGGATGGCTAAGTGTGCACTCATGATGGAGCCAACACCGCGTTTTGCCATTTCTCGGAAAGGGTAAAGCTCAATAGAGTCAAGACGTTCGCGGCTGTGTCGAATCACTGGTAAAGTGTGGTGAGAATCGGCATCTGTATCTCCGTGCCCCGGAAAGTGTTTTGCACAAGCTAAAATGCCTGATTGCTCCATTCCCTGCATGTACGCAATGCTCTTTTCTGCTACATTTCGCGGGTTCTCCCCAAACGAACGATCATTTATTACCGGATTATTCGGATTGTTGTTCACATCCACTACAGGAGCGAGATTCACGTGAATACCCATGCGACGACATTGACGGGCAATGTCTTTACCCATGTCGTAAATCAATTCATTGTTTTGAATGGCGCCCAATGTGAGCTGACGCGGATACTTCGCTGTATTCTTCAGGCGCATGCTTAAGCCCCATTCTCCATCAATAGCGATGAGCAAAGGAGTCTTTGACATGGTTTGGAAATGATTGGTCAGCTTCACCTGTGCTTCTGGTGTTCCTTGGAAGAAAATCAAACCACCAATGTGTTGTTCTCGGATCAACTTTGTGATCGCTGCTTTGTGATCTTCGCCGCGATTCGAGTACGCCGCCACCATGAAGAGCTGGCCGATCTTCTCGTCCAAGCTCATACCCGACAACTTGTCCTCTACCCATTTCAATTGTCGCTGTGAATAGTCGCCATCAAAGCGGATTTGCGCAAAAATTTGCACTCCGCAACCGACAACAAATGTTAGCAATAAAAGAAGGATTCTTTTTCTCATAGCACTCAGTTATTAAGCAATGTGATTCCGGCGAAGGCAAAGAACAGCCCTAGAGGAATCGTAAGTCGCAAAAAATGATACGAATCTTACAATCTACCTATGTTCTTGGCTTGGCGGCGCCCGTTAAAGATACAGACAAGCAAAAACAAGAAATGCTTAAATCTTGCCACATATTTATTTAAAGCTAAAAAAGCGGCTTTATTAGTAATAAATGCCATTTTAAGTCGGAAGATCCCTTTAGATCGTTAGTGAATCAAGATAGCTTAAGAATATATCGTTTACCTTATACTCAATTAAAGATGACTACATATGAAGATCTTTAAATCACCACTTTCGAAATTGCCAACACATCGGCGATTTAACTATGTTCCCCGACATTATGACCCCCAAAAAGAAGAGTGGGAAAAAAAGAAAAAGGCACGTTCTTTAATGGTTCGCGGTGCTTTTTATGAAAAAAACAATTCTCGGTTAATAGGAGCATTTGACAACAATGCTAGAGAGGCCGAAGATGACTACCTGTCGATGGAGCGCGCGAGCAAGTTTCGTCAGTTTTCAGGAGTGATCTTATTATCGGGAATTATGTTCTGTCCAGTTGCCTATTTGTTTCTCGGAATTAGTCCGTGGATTGCTGGTGGAATAGCTTTAACTTTGCTCTATCTATTTGTTAGAAGATAAGGAGAACGATGTCTGATCTAATCAAGCTGCTGCCTGATTCGATTGCCAATCAAATCGCAGCTGGGGAAGTGATTCAACGGCCTGCATCGGTGGTGAAAGAGTTGTTGGAGAACGCAATTGATGCGGGGGGAATGAAGATTCAATTGATCTTCAAAGATGCGGGGAAGTCGTTGGTCCAAGTGATCGACAACGGTACAGGTATGTCTGGTACCGATGCTCGAATGAGCTTCGAGCGCCATGCCACTTCGAAAATCAGTTCAGCACAGGATATTTTCAGCATTCGCACGATGGGTTTTCGAGGAGAAGCTTTAGCTTCTATCGCTGCTATTGCGCAGGTGGAGCTCAAAACACGCCGGGAAAGCGATGATCTAGGAACTCAAATCATTATAGAGGGATCAGAAATAAAGACGCAAGAGCCTGTTACTTGCAGTTTAGGTACCTCGATGGCAGTAAAGAATATTTTTTACAATGTTCCTGCACGACGAAAGTTCTTGAAATCCAACCCAGTAGAAACTCGTCACATTTTAGAAGAATTTCAGCGAGTTGCCTTGGCGCATCCAGAAATTTACTTCACCGTACACAACAATGGAAACGAGATTTATCACTTGAAGCCGGGCAACATTAAGCAGCGTATCGTGGCACTCATGGGTAGAAATCACGATAAACGATTGGTGCCTATTGAAGAAAAGACTGGTTTTTTGGAGATAAGTGGGTTCATTGGCAAACCACAGTACGCGAAAAAAAGCCGTGGGGAGCAATTCTTCTTCGTAAATGACCGCTTCATTAAAAGCAGTTATTTGCATGGAGCCATCATGGAGTTGTACACCGAGCTCATGCCTGAAGGGAGTTATCCACTGTATGTGGTTTATCTAGATATGGACCCCAATCGCATTGATGTGAATGTGCATCCTACCAAGCAAGAAATAAAATTTGATGATGAGCGAGTGGTCTTTACCTTCTTGCAAGCTGCAGTAAAGAGAGCCTTGGGTGCTTACAGTATTACACCAGCCCTCGATTTTGATCAGGAAGCCAGTTTGGCCCCTGCGGATGCTTGGATGAGCACCACGAGAGTCGTGAATCCTGGGGTGCAATCTATTCCTGAGGAAGCTGATTTTAAAGCAAAAAAAGACAAGAAAAGTTTTTCGGGTTCTTACAATAAGCCGAAGCCAGATCCCAATTTACCGCATTGGAAAGACTTGTACAATACAGGACAAGAAGTGGGAAAGGAAGAGCCTGGATTCACCACGGTTCAAAGTTCCCTTAATAAGGCGGTAGAGGCGGATGTTGTTGGGCAGCAGGAACTGTTGGATACCCAATCCGAGATTAATCCTTTCCAAGTCCATCAGCGCTACATCATTTACCAAATTAAGTCGGGTTTGATGTATGTGGATCAACAAGCTGCACATGAGCGGATTCTCTATGAACGCTACCTCGAAACCTTCAAGCAAGGTCAAAAGGGATCGCAGAAAATGTTATTTCCTTATTCTCTAGAGCTGAATGCTCCAGATGCCGAAATCTTGAGAGGTATTTTGGAGGAGATTCAGTTGTTGGGATATGAGCTGAAAGAGGAGAAAGACAATCGTTTTCTGATTAGCGGCATCCCAAGTGATGTGAAACAGGGGGAATTATCGGGAGTTTTTGAGGAATTGATGGAACAGTTTCGCCGGAATGCACACGATTTGAAACTCAATAAACGAACACACTTGGCAAAGGCGTTGGCTCGTCAATCAGCCATGAAAGCTGGAAGAACCTTGAGTTTGGAGGAAATGAAAGGCTTGATCGATCAACTATTTGCTTGTGAAACACCCT
>CALFBW010000351.1 GCA_937951415.1 uncultured Chitinophagales bacterium
GAAATTGAGATCGAAAGTCAGAAGATCGTAATAAATAGGGGAAGGCTAAAGAGCAAAAATGATAACATTTCCACATATCTTAGCTGTACTCACACTTTAAATGGGATAGTATTCGGTACAGAATAAAGCATTCAATAAATTTCAAAGTTCGTATTGAGTAATAAAAGAAATAGAGGCAAACAATCGAGCGACGATGAGTGGTTTTCGGAAAAATGGCAAGCCGTTTTTAAGGAAGCGGTGGATGATTTGTGCTTTTTATTTACTAGGGGATACGGAGAGCCTTCTGCTTTGCAGTTAGTGGGAAATAGATACCGACTAAACAAACGACAGCGAAATGCAGTGATGCGAATGAGTTGCAGCGAGGCGGAAAAAGAAAAGCGTGCTGCATCGTCTTGTCAGCCTAAAGAATTGAAAGGACAAATTGTGGAGATAGACGGCTTCAATTTGTTGATTCTACTAGAAAGTACTTTATCTGGAGCTTATGTTTTCAAAGGAAGAGATGGACTTTACCGAGATATTTCTAGCGTTCACGGTTCGTACAAGCGAGTTTTGAAAACAGAAGAGGCCATTTTATTGGTTGGGCAGGTTTTTAAGAAATTAGAGGTCCAATCAGTAAGGTGGTATTTAGATCAGCCTGTTTCGAACAGTGGAAGATTGAAAACTAGATTGATGGAATTAAGTAGGGAGAACGATTTTAACTGGGAGGTAGAACTCGTTTTTAATCCCGATAAAGTTCTGGCAGAAAGTAAAGAGATTGTAGTTTCATCTGACGGGTGGATTTTGAATGAAACAGCTCGCTGGTTCAATATGGGAGCATATCTTCTCGAGAATTGGATTGATGATGTGCATTCGATTGAAGTCTAGATAATAAATAGTAAGGAAATTTATTTTTGCTACCTTATGATCGTCATTTGTAAATTAGTACACATATAAAAAGCATATTGTGAAGTTATGGAACAGCATTTTTATTTTTATTTTGGTTTCTGCTTGTTGTTTCGGTAGTTGTAAAAACTTCCAGAAAACTAAGGAAAGTGCTACTAAGCTGGACTATTTTTCCTTTCCAGAGCCGAGCAATTGGGTAAATGACTTTGAAGATATTCTTACTGAAGAAGAAGAAAAGACACTGAATGAGATTGTCAATCGCTATCAGGATGTGACGACTCGGGAAATTGCGATTGTTACCATAGAAACCTACGAACCTTACGATGACATACAAACATACGGTGGAGATCTTTTGAATGCTTGGGGTATTGGAGTGAAGGATGTAAATAATGGATTGTTGATCCTAGTGAGCAAGTCTTCCAGGAAGACAAGCATCTCCACAGGTTATGGGACTGAAAAGGTATTGAGCGATCAAATTTGTAAGGAGATTATTGATGAGGAAATGATTCCTGCATTCGCCAAAGGAGAATATTACCTGGGAGTTAGTAATGGCTTGAAGAAAGCCATAGAACTTTGGAGACCTTAGCTCTCGTTTTGTTCTGCAAGGATTTCTTGCTCCTTTAGAATAAGTCCTTTTTATTAATAAAACCGACAGACTGATTCAGTTTGGACTATCTTTGTAGGTCTAGAAGTCGTCAAATGCAAAACTTAAAAACACATTGTCATCCTGAAATCAAAACCCTAGAGAACAAATCTGTTTTTACCAGATTGGCAACTCGGGGAATCGCGATGCGCGGAGAAAATATTTTACTGCTATACACAGATCGCTACGAAGATTACAGTCTGCCGGGAGGTGGATTGGATGCAGGGGAGGATCAAGTGCAGGGAATGATTCGCGAGCTGCAAGAGGAGACAGGAGCTAAGGATATTAAGAATATTCAACCTTTCGGCTCCTACGAAGAATATAGACCTTGGCACAAAAGCGACTTTGACGTTCAACACATGATTTCGTATTGCTACACTTGCGAGATCAATCATGAATTGGGCGACACAAAGATGGAATCCTACGAAATTAAGAATGGAATGCGTGCAAAGTGGATGAATATTCATGAAGCTATTGCGCATAATAGAAGGACTATGGCTAGCAGTGAAAAAAAGGGGATGTCGATAGAACGTGAGACCTTTTTATTAGAGCTTATTGCAAAGGGAATGAAGTAAAACGCTAATTGGTTTTTAGCAGCAATTTTATCAAATGCTTAAAACTTCAAATGTTATCTTGCTAGTCAGAAAATTGAAATCAAAGTAAGATGGAATTTGTCTTCATTTCTTGTATTTATGCGATCATCTGGAGCGTGGTTTATTTCTTACTTCGATGGACTCGGAGTCCGTATTTAAATACAGCAATTCAGCGTAACAACTTCCTCACGGTCTTACATTGTTTTACGGTTCCAGTTTTAGCCGCCACTTACTTGCTGTCCTTAAGTGAGCCTTTTGGCTATGTTTATCTCTTAGATGATTTTCTTCGACATTTATTCTGTGCTTCAGTCGGTTATTATCTCGTATCTCTAGTCAATGATATTCGCTTTTTTAAACCTATTGATAAGGTGAATGTTTTTCACCATTTACTCACCATGCTGGCTTTTTTAGTAGTAATAAATATAGGAGCGTATCCTGCCTATTTCGCTTGGATATTATTTTTTCAAGCTACTGGTGTATTTTACCACAGTTATGTTATTCTGAAAGATACCCCAGGTGCGAAAAAAGAGACGATCGCTTTTTGGTATTCTGCCAACTTTTATGCTTGGGTGCTATTTCGATTTGTTCTAGAAGGATTATATGTACTAGGAGCTTTTTATTACGAGTTTAAGTTTGATGTATTGCCAATGTACTTGAAGATAACGACCTTGATTTTCATTTGTATCTCGTACTACTTTAATCTGCATTGGTTATTGATCTTGTTGAAAAAGCGCAAGATCAACAAGAAACTTCAATAAGCTAGCATTGGTTTAAGAGTAAATGTGTACACGTAATTCTTATGAGGAGAGGTATTACGACTTCAAAATTCCTGACAGCTTTTCTACTAGTTCATCGGCGTTTTCCTTATTGAAACACAAGGGTGGTTTTATTTTTAAAACACTATCTGCTGGTCCATCGGTGCTAACGAGAATCAATTCCTCTCGGAGCTCATTTTTGATTTTGTAAGCCAGCTTAGGATTTCTTATGCTTTGTTCCTTATTGCTAATCTCTACTCCTAAAAATAGACCTGCTCCTCGAACGTCTGCCAATTCGGGATGTAGTTTCGAGAGGTCGATCAATTCCTTCTGTAAATAATTTCCTACGATTTTGGCATTTTGCTGAAGTCCTTCCTCTTCAATTACGTTTAAAACAGCTCGCCCAATTTCACAGCTAACAGGATTGCCTGCGAAGGAGCTGAAGTATTCCATGCCATTGGCAAATTGTTCCGCAATTTCTTCGGTACAAACCACTGCACTTAGGGGATGTCCGTTGCCCATTGGTTTCCCTAAAACCACCATGTCAGGTGAAATACCCAAACGTTCAAAACCCCAAAAATGATCGCCCGTTCTTCCGAAGCCCGTCTGCACTTCATCTGCAATAATGAATCCTCCTTGTTCTCGAACATGTTCTGAAATTGCTACTGCATAAGGAGCAGGAAGGGGAACTTGTCCGCCGCAACCGATGATAGATTCGAAAATCCAGGCAGCTAAGGGTTCTTGCAGTATTTGAATTCCTTGACTAGCATAACGTTCCGAAAACTCATTCTCAGTCTCGTTCTTCTCCTTTCCCCAAACGGGATCTGGCATCTTTAAAGGTAGGATGTTATCAGCTGGACCGGAACCGCCTTTTCCTGCAAATTTGTAATGGCTAATATTTATTCCCAATTGAGTATTTCCATGATAACCATGTTCCATGACCGCAATCTTCTGACGATGCGTAAGTGTTCTGGCAATTCGAATGGCTAAGTCACTAGAAGCACTTCCTGAGTTGGTGAAAAAGACACGGCTTATGTGTGGAGGGAATTTAGATAAAAGTTGCTCGGCGTATAAGTGCAAAGCGTTGTAATAGTAACGGGTATTCGTGTTTAATTTGGCTAGTTGTGCCTGCCCAGCTTCGACAACCTTTGGGTGGCAATGACCTACTTGAATAATATTGTTATAGGCATCAAGGATGGCATTTCCATCGGCAGTAAACATGTATTGGAAGGCGGCCGATTCCATTTTTATAGATCGTATGTAACTAATAGAAAGGGCAGGAGAGAAGTAGTTCGAGCGACGCTTCTTTTCGTTAGCTAAATCCAAGTCTTCTATTAAATTGACAGTTTCAAAACCGCAGGTCTCGAGAAATTGATTTTGAATTTGCAACGGATTTTGCTTGATCCAAAATCGTAGGAGATTCCAAGCATCTTGTTCAGAAACTGATCGGTAAGCATTGTCTGGATCTTCAATTCTTCCTTTAGCTGCATGCAAGACGGTAGTACACCATCGTGCAGGAATGAGGTAAGCCAGTAATTTTATCTCTTGTTCATTTAATGGTAAAACAGTATGGTAGGCTTTTAAAATTCGAGAGGCGGACTCTAATGGTTGATTGCGACCCATCATGAAGTAGGCTAGCATAATTCCTAGCTCATTAATCAGAGGCGTATAAGCGCAGTCCCCAAAATCAATTATTCCAGAAATCTCCCCATCGAGCACCATCGTGTTGTAATCGTTTACATCACCATGAATGTAACTGTGACGAAGATGTGGGATTTTATCTTGTACGTTTTCTTTAAATTTTAAAAGATAGTAGTGGACCAGCTTTTTTTCTTCTGGTTTCTCTATCAAAGAAAGTAAGGGCTTGTTGTGTAGAAAGGACTTTAAGTCCCACTCATTTATTTTCCCTTTTATTTTATTAGAGTGAAATTCCAATAATTGTTGATCGAGTCGAGCAACCGCCTTTCCTACAACGATTTCCATTTTAGCGATGTTGTCTTCAGCATTTGCCCAAGGAGATCCTGGAATAAAGCTGAGTAGACGAGCATGATATTTTCGCTCTTTGAAAGTGATCTCGCAGGAATATTTATTACTTAAAGTTTTATGTACCTGTGGAAACAAACAAGTGTTATCGGGCTTTGTAAATTCAAGCAATTTTGCTTGCGCTTTTATCTCTTCTTCCCATTCAAGATTGTTGGGATGCAGCTTAAGGACGAATTTGTTTCCAGATTCATCCTTTAAAATAAAATTCAAGTTTTCATATCCGACCTCGCCTTTAGCCTCTATGATGGCAAATCCGAATTGCTCGTTTACTGTCTTGATGAGTTCGTTCATTTTGCCTATCCTTAAGGGAGTTGATATTCTTCTAATTTTCCGAGAGCTTTCGGATTAGTGCCATTTAGTGCGATCAAGTCCAATACGATACTCTTGTCTTTCATTCGGTGTACCTCAATTATATTGTCTCTGTTCTCTCGAAATGTTCCAACTATCTAAATTCGGATCGAGTACCACAAATAGATCAGCGCTTTCTTTCCAAGAATAGTAAGTTGAACCGTAACGACTTTCATATAGCGGACGATCAATTACATCTTGATTTCCAGCAGCAAAATAGACAGGTAAACCCAAAGTATCGATTTGCGCATCGACAAAATTCCATTGACTAGCAAGAGCGGTTCGAACAATATCTCCAGTAAAAATTCCGAATTTCATGCTATTGCTTTCCTGCAGTTTTGGAAAGTGATTTCGCAAAGCAGGATGAATGCCTAAGTGATCAATTTGCGGGTGGCCATATACGTGTCCAGCCACGAAAAAAGAATAGTCAATATTGGCTTCGTCAAGGGCAACAACTTCCGTGCAAGAGTAGACTCCAAGTGCAATAAAAATAACCGATAAAGCAAGGAGCATTTTCGTCATGGTTTTTTACCAATTGTTGTGTCAGAACTTTCAAAATAGGAGCCCGCTTCAATGTCGTACGTTCTAGCAATTTCTTTTAAAGTGAGCGCTTTCGCTTTCACTTGTGCAGGACCAAATTCAGGTTTTTTGCGCAATGCTTGAACACCCGTCCCACAACGGTAAATTTCCATTTCTTCCATATTGAGTAATGAACGATCTTTGGAGGAAACCCCAGTAGAGCATCCAGAAATTGTGCTGTTTTTAATGGTGATGTTT
>CALFBW010000352.1 GCA_937951415.1 uncultured Chitinophagales bacterium
CAGGACATTGATCATCGACATCACAAACACCATCTGAATCTGCATCGGGGCAACTGGTAGTGATAACCACCGTGTAATCCTCCACTTCTCCATATTCAAAACTATCACATGGATCAACAGGGTCTTCGTAGCCCATACTGATTCTCATTCTGGTAGTGACGGGCGCAAAGCCAGTTGGAATAGTGAAGCTTCCTGAAATTACAGTATTAGAAGTGGCGTTTTGATCGTAAACCAACTCCCCTGCATCCGTAAAGTCTCCATCTAAATTCAAATCAATCCAAACTCTCCAGTATTCTTGCCAAGGTCCTCCATCGAAATCAGGAGTGAAGATAAAGTCGTAGCTGTTTCCTTCTGCCACTGTCCAAACAAGATTTGTGTAATCACCATAACCTCCAGCATCTAGTCCAGAGTTATTGGTAAAGTTGGAGTTGTCTAGTTCGATCGCTTCTATCCACTCTTCCTGTGCTGTATTGTTTCCATTAGAGTCACAGTAATCTAATGTCGTAGTGAATGACCAGATCGAAGAAGTGTTCGAACCCGAACAACTGTTACTAGCAGAAACTTGCCAATAATAAGTACTGCCTCCTGCCAAATTGCTAGAAGTATAGGTAGTTCCTGTAATGCTTCCTGAAGTTTCAACAATGTTCGTCATGGCCGCATCAGTAGCGATATTTATCACATAGTCTTCCGCTCCTGTAGCTGCTGCCCATGAAAAACTCGGTTGTAGAGGAACTGAATTTCCGTTCGCAGGGCTGCTAAGGTTCACCGCTGCAATCGCTGAAGTATTAACCGTTACATCCAGCGACGCCGTTTGAAGGATTCCACCTCCTGAACCATTGATAACTAAATTGTAAGTTCCAGCTGCCACAGTTCCATTTGTATTAATGGTCAGTGTTGTGCTCCCTGTTGGGGTGACTGGAGATTGCCCAAAATTCGCTGTTATTCCTGATGGTAAGCCAGTTACACTTAAGCCAACGGCTGAACTAAAACCTGCAATCGACGTCAAATCAACAGTTGTCGATCCTGAAGAACCTGCACAGACATTCAAGCTGCTAGGACTTACCGTAAGATTGTAATCTGGAATCGTAGGAGCAGTAATGGTAAAGTTGGTATTCGAGATATCGAAGAAGATGTTATCGCTGCAAATTACTTTTACGCGCGTACTGTTTCCCGGGTTATTGGGAACTGTAATCACTTGTGAACCATCATTGGGAACATTGGTCGCCAAGACTACTGGATAAGTAAAGCCTCCATCGGTACTCAAAAGTATATCTACATTCGCGCAGCTTACAGGAGCCGATGTAGTTCCAGCAACATCCCAAGTGACTGTTTCGGAAGTTCCAGCTGCCCAAGTGAGTGAGGTATTAGGAGAGTTCACTAAAAATGGTCCTGAACTATTGGTAACCGTAACCGTCATATTATCCTCATCCGTACATCCAACAGCCGAGTTATTGTCTCGCACAGTCACTCTCCAGGAATAACTTCTGTTTACATTCGACAGAACCTCCCAGGTAGGAGAGTTGTTGTTTACCAGCTCACTCAAACGAGGTAAAGTTCTAACCGGATCAGTCGTTGGGTCAAAAGATCGGAATGCTGGACCCGCCGTATTATTGGCCGTTGGTGGCATTGTTGCCGCTGTTGGATCCATTTGTTCCCAACAATAGGTTAAAACATCACCGTCAGGATCGCTTGCAACTGCAGTTAACTCAAAAGGTGTGCTTCTTGGTATTGTGTGGTTCGAACCCGCACTTACATTTGGAGGATTGTTCGAAGTACCTGTAACCACTGGGCAAGTACTTCCGCTTCCTCCAGTGATATTAGCAGCTATTTCTTGAATGCTTATAGCGTGGAAATAGGCATCAGAATTGTTTTGAACGTTAGGGTTACAAATACCAGCATAGCCCATGATTGTTGAAGCTGATCCCGGTTCCATGCTTGTTGAACCTACACTGTTACAATTGTTGTTTTGGGTATGATTAGCTCCGAATTGGTGACCCATTTCGTGCGCTACATAATCAATATCGAAAGTATCTCCTACAGGAGATCCTTGGCCTGTAACTCCTCCTGCTTTGCTGCCTGTACAAGGAGAATTCAAGTAAGCCACACCGCCGCCGCCTGTACTAAATACATGGCCGATGTCGTAGTTAGCTGTTCCAATGGTGTTGTCAATAAAGGTCTGATTTTGTCCCAACATAGCTCCTCCGTTTCCATTCGTAAAGCTGTCAGAACCGATGTTAATCAAACTGTTGTTATTGGCAATAAGAACCATGGTCAATCCAGCATCGGTTTCATAAACACCATTGACACGATTCATCGTTACAACAATGGCTGCTGCCACACTCGTCACTGTGTTGCCGTGAAAGGCACTGTATTCTATCGTGGTGGAAACGGCTAATCTGTAGGTTCGCAATTGGCAATCACCTGCAACTGATTTGTGTAAGACATTTTCTGCGGCTCTTCTCACCTCATTGCCTTCAAAGTGGCAAATGAATTCTTCATCGCCAGCTAGCTTCTGACGATCTTTGCGGTAGAAGCTGATGTAGTCGTTTTTATTACCGAAGTCATAAGGATCAATAAAATAGTCAAAGCCATGAGGGTCCAATATCATGGCATGGAATCCTTTGGGATCAATGTTTATTTTCGCTTTTATACTCGGATCTTTGACTGAAACACCGTCGAATGCCATCACAGAAGGCAATTCGGCTTGCATAGCCTTAGGCATCAACTTGTTTCTCCAAACAGTAAATGACTCTAAGTCTCCCTTTGGGTTTGGAATTTGAATGGTGATGTGCGCATCGCCATCCAGGTCAGAAGCACTTGCTAAATGCTCGTTTAATTGTTCAAAGTCCAAGCTAAAAGTCTCGTACTTTGCAGGGATGGTATACCGTTCTCCAACGGTTTTGATTGATCGTTCATCTTGTTTTTCCCAGTAGTTGGAGGGCGTCTGAGCAGACAATGAGCAGATCAAAAATAGCCAACCAGCCATGGCTAAAAGTGTGCGGTTCAACATGTAAATTAGATTGCGTTGTTTAGGGGCATGAAAATACGGCAATCTACTTCCTCTAATCGTTCTTTATACGACTAATAGGTAAAGGATTTTAACAATTCGTTCATAATTGTGGAAGCTGCTGAACATTCAGCCCGCTTCAGACTCTTCCTTTCATGCTGATCTAGACTTCTCCTTCTTTTTCTTGCTCTTCAGCAGCTGGGAAGAGCTTGCTAACGGCCAGTTGAAATTCTTCCCAAGAAATCAATTCATCTGCATTAGTATCAAATTCATCAAGGAGTTTTCCCGCTACCAAGCTTCTAATAAAGCCACTCACGCTGGCATCTTTTAATAAGCTCTTTACCTCGTTCTTTTCTAATTTGCCATCGCCGTTTTTATCAAAAAAATGGAATGCATCTTCTGGCTTTGGAAATCGTTGAGTAATTAAAATTTGAATTTTGTCTAGAATCTCTTGTTTGCTTGCCATATCGATGGAGTTGAAGTTTTTAGTAATAAATGTGAATCCTTCGTCTTCAGTAGTTTGCCTTTGACATTTGAAGGTCTTTGCTTTTAAAATGCTTTAATTTGCAGCTGTCTTATTCACAGCTTTCGACAAATGTAAAGGGAGTTTTAGAAATAAATACGAAACAGCCATGATACAAGTTCCACCAGAGAAATTGGGTTCCTTTTTTTTAGGTGCACGCTACGATGCCAACAAAAGAGAATTAGGGACAGAACCCGTAAACTATGATGCACGCGACCTGACAACGCACGCAGTCTGTGTGGGAATGACAGGAAGTGGTAAAACAGGTCTTTGTGTGGGCCTGCTTGAGGAAGCTGCTATTGATAAAGTGCCTGCTTTAATTATTGATCCTAAGGGTGATATGACCAACCTCTTATTACAATTTGAAGGTTTGGATGCGGAAGATTTTGCCCCTTGGATAAATGCCGATGATGCGGGCAGAAAAGGTATGTCTGTAGAAGACTACGCAAAATCTACCAGCGATAAATGGAAAAAGGGACTGGCAAGCTGGGGACAAGGCACGGAGCGTTTGCAAGACTTAAAGGATTCTGTCGAATACACCATTTATACTCCAGGTTCTGATGCTGGGGTTCCTGTAAATATTATGGGTTCCTTCTCGGCGCCGAAGGTCGACTTTGACAGCGAAGCAGAAATGTTGAGAGAGCGAATTCAAGGAACCGTTGCAGCGCTTTTGGGAATGATAAATAGCAAGGCCGATCCCGTGCGCAGTCGTGAAGGGATTTTACTGGCAAGTCTTTTTGAACACTTTTGGCGCAAGAAAGAAGACCTTGATTTAGCAGGCATTATTCACGGAATCACTCAACCGCCTTTTACACAATTGGGCGTGTTTGATATAGATACCTTCTTTCCGGAAAAAGATCGTTTCCAGCTAGCAATGGATTTCAATACTTTGGTGGCTTCACCGCAGTTTAGCTATTGGCTAAAAGGCGATGATTTGGACATTGAAAAAATGTACTTCACCGCCGAAGGAAAACCAAGACATTCAATTTTTTACATTGCGCATTTGTCTGATAGTGAGCGCATGTTTTTTGTCACGCTCTTATTGAATAGTTTAATAACTTGGATGCGTCGCCAATCTGGAACAACCAGTCTTCGTTCGCTTTTGTATTTCGACGAGATTTTTGGATATTTTCCTCCTACTGCTGAACCGCCCTCAAAAAAGCCATTGCTTACCATCTTGAAGCAAGCGCGTGCGTTTGGAGTAGGGGCTGTTTTGGTTACGCAAAATCCGGTTGATATAGATTACAAGGGTTTGTCCAATGCAGGAACTTGGTTCATTGGAAAGTTACAGACTGAGAGGGATAAAATGCGGGTTTTGCAAGGCTTGGAAGGAGCAATCGCAGAAGCTGGTGGAAATGCTCCCATCGATTTTAGTCAGTTGATCTCTTCCTTGTCTTCTAGGGTTTTTTTATTGCACAATGTACATGAGTCGGAACCTGTAGTTTTTCATACCCGTTGGGTAATGTCTTATTTGCGTGGTCCTCTAACGCGCCCGCAAGTGAAGCAATTAATGCTATCGAGGAAAGAAGAACAGGAAGAGGTAGAAAAGTCAAAAGTAAAATCTACTGCCGACGTTCCACCGGCCTCACTAGAAACACCGAAAGTGGAGCCCAGTGTTTCAGTCGCTGCTCCACCTGAGGTAGACCCTGGGGTAGAGCAACGATATTTTTCGGTTTGGAAATCTATGCAAGAAGCCCAGCAACAATTGGGAAATCAAGCAGAACTTAGATTGATTTACGAACCTTTGGTTTTGAATTGGGGTGCCATTCGATTTTACGACGCAAAAAGATCCATTGACGAATTGAGAAAGTTTGCTTATGTATCTAATCCTCCAGATGATTACGGAAGAACGAATTGGTTAAAGGCACATAAAATAAAAAATTGGGAGCGCGCGCTGAATAAAAAAGCAGACTATCCAGATGGAGTAAACGTGCAATTTGCAGCTTTGGCTGATACAGCAAATCAAGCCAAAGATTTAAAGAAAATACAAAAGAGTCTGGCGGATTGGTTGTACGAAAAACAGCGTCACGTAATTCATGAGCATGCTGATTTAGATGTATTTCAAAAGACGGGTGAATCCGTAGAGTCTTTCAGAATGCGTGTACAACAAATGGTGCGGGAATTGAGGGACGAAGCAGTAGATAAAGTGCAAGATCGCTTTGAGCCGAAATTTGATAAAATAAATGATCGCATCAGAAAGGAAGAACATGAATTAGAAGATGCAAAAGATGAATTAAAGCATCGAAAAAGAGCGGAATGGATGGGAATGGCCGAAACGGTATTCTCTGTTTTTGTAAAAAGAAGAAAACGTTCCTTAAGTTCTGCTACTTCGAAAAGTCGAATGCGCAGTAAAGCCCGTTCGAAGGTGGAAGCGAGTGAAGACGACTTGGCAGATTTGCGTGATGATTTCTTGCAGCTGGAAGAAGAATTGCAATCTAAATTGACAGATGTTCGCTTGGAGTGGCAAGATAAAATTGATGCCATTACCAAGCGTGAAATAAAACCGCGCAGAGCAGATGTGAAAATGGAAGGAGTGGTTTTGACTTGGTTGCCTTTTTGGGTGACGAATCAAGGACAAAAAATATCGGCATTGAAATAGGTAAGTGGATGTATTTTGGGAGCTTTTTTTTGAGGCCTTTTAAATGTGTTAGTGATTTTTCTAGATATTTATTCGATATACAAATACTGTACATCCTCTTCATCAATTAATTTGCTCAGATTTTTTAAGAAGTTAGGGCTAACCGTGGGGCAACCCTGCGAAATGCAAATGTGGTAATCCACTTCTTCATCAGGAACGCAATCGTGCGCGTGTAAAACAATATAGCGTTCAAAAACTTTGGAGTTTTGCTCTTCCAAACCATGCAGTTTGTAGGCGAGTCCAAATTGTCCATGGTATTTATTGCCAATTTTCATTAAGCCTTCTGACGATTGATGAGAATTGGGAATATTGCTGAAAATGGCCTTGCCATTTTCGTCGGTGTTCCCTGAGCAGACCAAACCTGACTGAATGATTTTGCAATTGGGAAGATCTAAAACGAAAAAGCGTTTTTCTTTCGAAGAGATGCTGTAGTTGATATAATACATCTGGTCTATCTCTTTGTCTTTCGAAGGGAGCGCCCTTTTTAGTTTTGCACAAAGAATGCTATCTGGAGTAAAGACCTTTTTCGGTTTTTGAAAAATTTCTGTCCAACTTTTCCCCGATTCATGGCTCTTATTATTACAAGTGCTGAAAAGTAATAAGCCACAGACTAAAGCGCAAGCTACTAGAATTCCGGATAGAACAGGAGCGGGAAAGTGTTTCATAATCTTAGCGACGGCTACTAGGAAATAACATTCGAATCAGCACATTTATTGCCACACCTTCAGATTTTAAGCTGCTAGACTACTTCAATTTCTTGCCCTTCAAATTCGATGAGAAAACCTTTGCGAATTTTGAAGCGTTTCCGAGTTTCTATTTCATTGTTTACCATGACGAGTCCCTCAGCTATTAAGAATTTTGCTTGACCACCTGATTCTACCAAATTGCAAATCTTGAGTAATTTGAAAAGCTCAATAAATTCTTCACTTAGTGTGTATGTGATTTTTGTTGTATCTGGCATAAGTCTATTTCTTGCTAAGGCAACGGTTTTTATTGGAAACACGTTCCAATAGTAGAAATTAAATAGCACCACTTCCTTTTATGATAATCATTTATTAATTGATCATCTTCAAGCCGCTTTCTGAAATTAAGAGGGAGTGGTGCTTCTGTTTAAGACTAAAAATCTTAAGCATTTATTATTAAGCGAATCATCCCTCGATTAATTCGTCAAATCGAGGGAGTTTGTTAAGGAAGAGGGCTTTGTCATAAATGGTTTAGCCCTCTTTATTTGTTTAGTCTTTTATGTGTTGATCCAATAAATATACTAAGGAATAAATAGCAGCTGCCCCCAATTCTAATTCACGTTCATTCACCGCATCAATATTGTCATTGGGTGCATGGTGATAGTCAAAGTAACGTTGTGGATCAGGCATGAAACCAATCAGTGGAACATTTTGGTCTTTCAATAAACCAATGTCAACTCCCCCAAAACCTTTATCGAAAATATGAATGTGATAAGGTTCGAAAAGCTCCTTCCATTGCAAAACCATTTTTTGCATTTTATCGGGCACATCGTTTTGTCCATCGAAAGTAAATCCACGAGGACTAAATCCCCCTCGATCCGATTCCAATGCCATTAAGTGTTTTGTTCCCATTTCTTTAGCTTCTTTCGCATACTGAACCGCACCCATGGGTCCATTTTCTTCATTCATGTACAATACACATCGAATGGTATGTTCGGGTTGGTAATTAAGTGCGCGCATCATTCGCAAAACTTCCATAGCATGTACGGTTCCAGCACCATCATCGTGTGCGCCTTCTCCGGTGTCCCAGCTATCGAGATGACCACTTACCATTAGAATTTCATCTGGATACTTGGAGCCTTTTATTTCTGCAATTACATTGTGAGACAAAACATCGGGATAGTTTTGTGAATTGATTTTGATGTGAAGTTTTAAATTTGGATCAGTTTTCAGTGCTTCACTAATAAAGCTTGCTCCGTTTGTGCTAATGGCTGCAGCCGGAATTTTCTTTACTCCTTCATGGTATCGCTGAACCCCAGTATGTGGTAAATCGTCCTGGCGGAGATTCATCGAACGAACCAAAACCGCCAAAGCGCCGAAAGGTGCAGCCTCCGAAGCGCCCGCCGAACGTTGATCTACGCAGCCACTATAAGCATGGAAAGTGTCAATGTGTTTGGGATCCATCGGGCGATTATACAAGACTATCTTACCCTCAATTTTTTCCCTGCCTAAACGCTCCACTTCGTCCAAAGAAAAAACCTCCACAACTTCAGCTGTAATGCCCTCTTTGGGAGTGGCAACCGAAAAGCCCAAAGCACAAATGTGCGTTTCTACTATTGAGCCATCTGACAGCAAAACTTTGGCTTCTTCAGGATCGCCACGGACCCAATGTGGAACCATAACTTCTTGTAAAAAGACAGTATCTGCAATTTCACTAAGCTTCTTTTTACCCCATTGAACTGCCATCTCGGCTTCCTTAGAGCCGCTCAGTCTTCCGCCAATATTGCAGCACAAATCTGTAAGGTTCTCATAACACTGTCCTTGAGTAAGGGAGTGGTCATAGATGGTGCGGAACATGGTTTCATCACTGTTGTTTTGTGCGGAACACGGAAGTAGCAAAAACAACACAAGGAGGCTAGATAGGAATCTTTTCATCTTGATTTTTATTACAATATACAGCGCAGCCTTCTAGTCCGTCGAGTAGAGACACAATTTTTTAATAAATGAGAAAGTCTTGCCCTTAAGAATAAAACAGTCTTAGCTCTTTATTGCCAAAATCTTCTAGGCTGGAAAGACGTAAATCTGCTGCTGCGAAGCGTTCTGGTCGATATACGTGCTCTTCAGGAACTGCTACAACTTTCATCCCAGCAGCCAAAGCCGAAACCATTCCATTGAAAGAGTCTTCGAACACCAAGCAATGTTCAGCTCGCACTCCCAAAGCATCGGCAGCACGATTGTAAACAGCAGGATCAGGTTTGCCTCGTTTTTCATCTTCAGCGGAACAAACGATATCAAACTTCTCCCTCAATTTCAGCGCAGTGAGGCAAGCCGTTAAGATTCGGTGAGGAGAGGAGCTGGCAACTGCCATTGGGATCTTGTTTGTTTCTAAAAGCCTAATCAAGTCGTAAACTCCTTCCAAGGCTTTACCTTCCGATAAGATCAGTACAGTCAGTTCATCTAAAATGTCAGAAGTCAGTTCTTCTACAGACATTCCCTCCCAGGGAAGCTTTCGGAACCAGTGTGCCACTACTTCGTCAATGCGAAGTCCCTGCGTTTCTTTAAAGGTTTCTTTTTCAATGACTAGACCCACTTTAGCCATGCTTTTTTGCATAGCAATTCTCCACAGCGGTTCGGAATTGATGAGAATTCCATCCATATCAAAAATGACAGCTTGAATCATGCCGCAAAGGTACTTGATACTCTTAGCAGGAGCAGTATTTCGGACGAATAAAAGGAAGTTGCAAAAAGGGAAGTAAGATTACAAGAAGAGGAACAGAGTCCAAAGTCAATAGCGCTTTATATCTATTCAGCCAATAAAAGTAATGCGCCAAGCTATGAAGTTTATATTGAGGAATGCTGCTTAGAAACGCTATATTCTTATGAACTCTGTTTTACTCTTCTCTTAATCTTAATCAATGATCTAATAGTTAATAGTGGGCGATCTTCAAACTCGGTTTCTAACGCCGTTAGAAAGTTACTCGATATTCTCTTTATCCTCAACACCTGTAGCAAAGCATAATTAATGCCAAACGTGCCAAAAGCACTAAAGTGATCGAAAAAGCTAAGATTTAGTTATCAACAGTCCCATGCTTGCTACATTTATAGGCAATATTGAGACTGCAAGGTGCCACTAAAAATCAATGAACCTTATATGGGGGGTAGAAAGAATCCCAGCTTTCAGGAGGAAAGATAAGGAAAATTCCATTAAGTGTGCCCAGGACAGGAGTCGAACCTGCACGACCGTATTTGGTCACTAGCCCCTCAAGCTAGCGTGTCTACCAATTCCACCACCTGGGCAAATGGAGCGC
>CALFBW010000353.1 GCA_937951415.1 uncultured Chitinophagales bacterium
GTGAGATTTGATTCTATGTGAAACAAATCGATGATCCCATTAAATCGATCTCGCTTTTCTGGATTGTTATTAAAACCAAAATCTACAAATACCACTGGAGTTCCAAGTGCAACACAAGGCAATGCACAATGAATCAGTGAAGTGAAAACGAGTTTCGCTTTCGCATATCTATCTAGCATTTTTTTTGCTTGCTCCATTCGAGGAACAACTTCCATTTTTTTTAGGTGCTCAGAGAAATGTGTAACGAATTTCACTTTATCTCTGTAACTATCTGGAATAATATTCTCTACAACTGTTTTTCGATAACTGTCGATATAATTTGTTCGCAATACATCAACAAACAAAATTTCGTCATTTTTCGAACCTTCATATTTTGGAAAAGTCAAGGTCAAACAGCCCGAAAAATACCCTTTGACACCAAAGCTCTTCAACAAATTAACCGTGTGGTAATCTCTGCATCCAATAGGTTCAAATTGTTTATAGTATTGAATGGCCTTCTCAGAAGTCATCAATTCTTTATTCTTACTATTAATGTGAAAGGAAGTGAAGAGTGGCTCCACCGCTTTTGAAGGAGGCCAATGTTCTGCCTCTTCCATAAACCATCCATTACAAAGCAAACGCGTATTCTCTGAAATTTCATCGAGTCTTTCGCGATCACAATAAACGGGATCATCTACCAAAAGAGAGGCTGCATAGGTCTGAATATCGTCACCGATATTTCTTGATCCCGGAAAATAAATGACTCCATTTCGCATAGGCCTATTCTAATCTTGATGAGCTTAAAGTCTCTAAAAGTACAATCATTTTTCTAAGAAACTTTAGCAAACTAGGCCTGCGATCCGCTTACCAAGTTAAAGATCGCTCCAGTAAGAAAATCACTCAATGCAATGAAATAAGAAGCGCTCCAGAAAGAGATCAAAAACTCTAGTCGCACACAAAGTAGATCTTGTATTGCAAAGGGAAAATCTACTGAACTGAACAGTTGCCGAAAGCCCGAGGACAAAATGCTTCACACATTTGAGTATTTGGTATTTGCCCTATCTTCGTCTTCAAGACAGCAATGGGAGTAGTTAGACGTCAAGTAGGAAAGGAATCGATTGTCGCCTATGCAGCAGCACTACTCGGCGCAGTAAATACCATCTTCATTTACACCTATGCTTTCAGCCCAGGTGAGCTAGGATTCATTCGCTTCATCATTGATGTAAGTCTTTTGGTCGCACCTTTTCTCATTTTAGGTTTCAATTCGGTCACCATCCGATTCTTTCCATTTTTTCGCACGGAAGAAGGAAAACACAATGGTTTACTAACAATTCTTCTGTCAGTACTAGCTTTCGGAAGCCTCCTCTTTTTGATTCTTGGGTACTTCTTTTATGACTACTTAAACGTGCAATATTTCGAGCAAGATGACCCCTTGAGCCAATATCTGTATTACCTCTTTCCGGTTGCCGTCTTAATGTCTTCGCTCAATACCGTTTGCTTATACTGTTCCAACTTTTTTCGAATTGTAGTTCCCAGCATTCTAAACAACTTATTGATCAAGCTCGGACTATCTGTACTGAGTATTCTATTTGCTTTCCAGTTCATCAGCTTTGCCCAAATTTTATTGGGCTTAGTAGGCCTATTCGCCGTTCTCAATTTCTTCGCACTATTTTACCTATACAGCTTAGGCGAGCTTAGATTGGGAAATCCATTTTCATTGATGGCAAGAAGCAAAGGAAAAGAAATGGGCACCTATGCCTTTTGGGCAGTTCTTGGTTCAGTGGGAAGCAAGCTATCTACTAGAATCGACGCTGCCATGATTCCAATGTTATTAGGATGGAGTTCTAATGGTATTTATTCCATCGCTCTGTTTATTGGAACAATGATCGATATTCCCAAGCGGTCGATATCAAAAATGACCTCGCCTTTAGTGGCGGAAGCTTGGAAAAATGAAGATTTCGGAAAACTCAATGAACTCTATCAACGCAGTTCAGAAGTTCAAACCATCCTCGCTTGTTTGATGGGCTTACTAGTATGGACTAACCTCGACCACATTTACAACATCATGCCCAATGGCGATAAGTTTGTCAGCGGAAAGATGGCGGTTTATTTCTTGGTGATCAAGTGTGTTATCGATATGACTTTCTCTATTAGCACAGAAATCATCAATTACTCCAAATTCTACAAGTACAACTTTATTGGGTCCGTACTCATGGGCGTGATCAACATTGGCCTAAATTTTCTTCTAATTCCTGCCTATGGCATAACTGGGGCAGCCATGGCCACGCTGATTTCGGTATTGATCTATGATTTATTCAAATACGCATTTCTACTTCGCAAGGACATTCAGCCTTTTTCCAGCAAGTCCTTTCCCCTTTTGATTTGGGCAAGTGTTCTGGCGCTGATCATCTATTTTATTCCCAATCTATCCAATCCTTTTGTTGATGCGATTTGGCAATCTGGATTCGTCGCAATTCTGTTTTTAGGCATCATCTACAAAAGCGGAATGAGTCCTGAACTCACAGAGGTTGGGGAACGTTTATTGAATAAATGGCAGTCGAAATAAGGGAACTGATTTAAAAGTTCTCATGTATTTGCTGTAATTCGCTTGCCAATGGAGAGCTATTCGTTTCCCAGAAAAGGGCTTTGAATTGGGTAGGTATAAAAATCGCATTTGACTACTCAACAAGTTTTTCATCTAGTTAAGCAGTCAAATGCGAAATGTGTTTATTTCTTCGTTGTCTTACGTTTCTTCTTCTTAGCGTCTTTCAAGAACTTTCCATTTACTGCTTCTCCTAAGTACTTCACGTTCTTCGATTTCTGGTGCTGCTTCATCAGCTTCATTACATCCTCTTCGGTTTCACGGTGCAATTTGATTGCAGATCCGCCCAATCGGTTACTTACTTCTATATAAAATCCGTCTTTCAGGTTTACTTTTCTCGTCGATGGTCTTGCCATTTTCTTTCTTTTAATTCATCAAATCAATGCTACAAAGAACATATCCGAAAGCACTTGCACCTCCGTAATCTTTATAACGCATAGAGAAACTTTTTAGTTCCTCATCTTGCAGTAAAATAATATAAGCTTTTTTGGGCTTAGTTCAAAGCGCTAATGCTCGCTTGAATCTTTTCGAAGCTCGGTAGATCGCCTGCACTTTCTAAGACTTCTGCATATTGGACTTTTCCAGCAGCGTCAATCACGAAGGCTGAACGTTTTGCTACGTTCTTCATCCCTAAGACGAAATCGTCGTATTTACATCCATAAGCTTCACAAGCTTCCTTGTTAAAATCCGACAAGAGTGGGAAGTTCAATTTTTGCTCTTCTTTGAATTTCTCCAAAGAGAAAAGTGAGTCCACAGAGATACCTAAAACCACCGCCTCAGTATCGTTATAAAAAGCAATGTTATCACGAACAGAGCACAATTCAGTAGTACAAACACCGGTGAAAGCCAAAGGAAAAAACAAGAGTAAAACGGTTTTGCCTTTATAATCAGACAAACTTACTGGCTCTTTTTCCGTACTATATAGGGTGAACTGAGGTGCTTCTTGACCAACTTGAATCATGGCTCTTTAGTTTAAGTATTAGATATTCAACGACTTACATTTTTGTTTAATAAAAACAAGAAGTAATTCGAAGCTGCAAAAATAGATAATGCTGCGCAAGTTCGCCCAACAGATTGATAAAAGATCGCATAAGAAGTGTGAATACTTTTGGGAATTAAGATAAAAACTCTATTTTTGCAGACTGAAAAATCAGAAACATGTACGCAATTGTAGATATAGCTGGACAGCAGTTCAAAGTTGAAAGTGGCAAGACATTATACGTTCACCGTTTACCTGGATCGGTAGATGACAAGGTGAGCTTCGACCGTGTGCTTTTAGTAGACAATGGAGGTGCTGTTCGCGTTGGAACACCTGTTGTGACAGGTTCACAAGTGAGTGCTACAATTATGGAGCACGTTAAAGATGATAAAGTAATAGTCTTCAAAAAGAAGCGTCGTAAAGGATATAAAGTAAAGAATGGTCACCGCCAGTCTTTAACTAAGATCAAGATTGATAGCATCGCTTAAAACAAACAACCATGGCTCATAAGAAAGGAGTAGGTAGTACCGATAATGGTCGGGACTCGATAAGCAAAAGATTAGGCGTTAAGTTGTACGGAGGTCAGAGTGCTATTCCGGGTAACATTATTATACGTCAACGAGGAACTCGCTTCCACCCAGGTAGAAATGTAGGATTAGGAAAAGATTACACCATCTACTCTTTGGTTGAAGGAGAAGTTCTATTCCACAAAGGCCGCAAAAACCGAACTTTTGTATCGGTTGTGCCCGCTGAAGGATAAAACCTAAAAACGACAGATATGTCGAACTTACCTCTTTCTGTAGATACTCTTTAGAAAGAAGGGATCGGTTCTATGAAAAGAACCAAACAAAACTACTAGCCAGTTGCTTAAGAGCAGCTGGCTTTTTTTTGTCGGCTAAAGTGTGAATGCTGGTCCAGTACTGAGCACAACGAACCGTCTTTGCTCTCAAGGATGGCTGGTAGAGAACGTCATGAACCGCCTGCCTGATTTAGGGAAGCTGGTAGAGAACATCATGAACCGCCTGCCTGATTTAGGGAGGCTGGTAGAGAACATCATGAACCGCCTGCGTAATTTAGGGAAGCTGGTAGAGAACATCATGAACCGCCTTTGCAAAAGGCGGCTACGGAGAACGGCAAAAGGCGGCTACGGAGAACGGCAAAAGGCGGTCGCGGAGAACGGCAAAAGGCGGTCGCGGGGAAATGCAAAAGGCGGTGGAGGTGTAATTGGGGGCAATAAAACCCGTCGGATTGCAGGAATATATTAGCAAAACCTCCTACCTTTGTGCAGTTTTTGTCGCTTGCTGCATCCGGAAGGGATCGTTGGAGTTTATTTCTTTAAACTTAAATGGTCTAGAACTTGTTAAAAAATGCAGCAAAAAAGGCGAAAAGAACGTTTAAACAATAAAATTAGTTAAACAACTAAGTGATTAGTTGATAGGTAAAGAATCCCGACTTAGATTTGGACTGTACTTCATTAATTATCACTTAATAAAAACACATTTACGATGAAGAATCTTTTTTCAATTTTCATGGTAGCCTTGGTATGTATGACAATGGTGTCTTGTAGCCAAGAAGGACAAGCTGACGCCACTAAAGCAGCCGGCGATGCAGCAAACGCAGCAACTGCTGCTGTTAAAGATGTAACAGCAACAGCTGCAGATGCAGTAAAGAGTGCTGAACCAGCAGTTGATCCTAATCAACCAACTACAACCGTTTCATTTGCAACAGAAACACTTGAGTTAGGAGATTTGGAGCAAGGAGAGAAAGGAAACGGTGTTTTCACTTTCACGAACACAGGAAACGAGCCATTGATCATTTCAAATGCTAAAGGATCTTGTGGATGTACTGTACCAGAATGGCCAAAGACTCCTATCGCTCCAGGTGAGAAGGGAGAAATCGCTATCGAGTTCAACTCTAAAGGAAAGAAAGGAAAGCAAACTAAGACTGTTACTATCCAAGCGAACACGGATCCAAATCCTACTCGTTTGACTGTAAAAGCTAATGTTTTGGTTCCAGAAGGTGCTGAAGAAGCTGCTAAGTAATTAGCACTTAGTAATAAGTAAAAAGAAAGGCCAATCTCTTAAACAGAGATTGGCTTTTTTCGTTAGAAGCTTAGTTTGAATAATAAAAATACGTGGACTCCTTAACACAGATAACCCTTGGCGCGGCAACGGCCGAATTGGTGGCCGGTAAAAAGCTGGGCAACAAAGCCATGATCTGGGGAGCCATCGCTGGCACATTACCCGATTTGGATGTCCTCATCATCGGTTTTCTCGATTCAGTAGAAGCATTGAGTTTTCACCGCGGCGTTTCGCATTCGCTTTTTTGGATTTCGGTGGCTGCTCCTGTAATCGCCTTTCTGGTCTATCAATTCTATAAAAACCGAGAGCCTCAAGCAGGTTACGGAACCTGGTTGTCGCTCATTTGGATCGCCATGTTTACGCATCCGCTGATTGATGCACTCACCACTTACGGAACCCAGTTGTTTCTACCTTTCAGCGACATGAATTTTTATTACAACTGCATCTTTGTCGCCGATCTTTTTTATACTTTACCCTTCCTGTTCTTCCTCATTTGGGCATCGAGAAAAGAGCGCCTTTCAACAGCACGCAGGAAAATCATGTATGCGGGCTTTGCCGTCTCTTGCTCCTACCTCCTATTCTGTATGGTGAATCGGAGCTACGTGAAAAACATTTTCGCTGAATCGTTACAAAGTCAAAACATCGCTTTTATCGAAGATCGGCTGATTACTGGGCCAACTCCTTTGAATCAAATACTCTGGTATGGAGTCGCGGAAACGGAAGAAGATTTCGTTTTGGGCATTTATTCCCATCTAGACAAACGCAAGGAGATTAACTTTCGCAGAGTACCGAAGAATCATGATTTGGTGGGCAATTGGGAAGGCACAGAAGTAATGAACAAATTATCGTGGTTCTCCGACAACTATTACCAACTCTATAGAAGTGGAGACACCATCATCGTTAATGATCTTCGCTTTGGTCCCACCAATGGACTCGAACAAGACACCCTTTATTGGCCTTTCAAATTCAAGGCCTTCCGAGAGAAAGGCAAAGTTGAAGTAAAGACTTTAGCCGGTCCACAATTCGATGAAATCAGCATGGACGAGACTGCTTTTCTTTTGATCAATCGCTTGAAGGGTCGGCCTTAAAGTCTTCTTAGAATACAGTTATACCGCATTTAAGAAATAGACTCTTAGAATGAATGGCACTCAGTATAGCATATTGTAAAGTAAAGAATGAATTAATTGCAAAAGAATTCTAAGTCGTAGATGAACTAGCAAGTTACTGTAAAGCAAAAGTCGCTAAAAAGATAATCAATCGTCAAAGCATAATTCAAGATTAAATTGTAAAATAACTATTAAGTATCTTACATCCTACAAAACCAAATCTTCAAATCACTATGACGTTTAAGGGAATATCAATCAGCAATTATATAAGAAGGCATCTCAAAAACAATCCAACGGAAAATGAAGCAAACCTAAGAAATCGGCTCAATAAAGCTATTCTAGATTTTGAAAAAGGGGTCAAATGTGATTGCGGAAGTGATATCTGGGTAGTCGGATCCGCTTCCGTTGGCAATAAATGTTTTACTTGCATAACAGGCGAAAGTGAACCAAGAGATGATTATGAAATATCGTCTGTCCTGCGCAACAAGCATATTCGGAGATCATCTAGATATGTTGATAACAACAAATATTTTGAATTAAATGGAATTTTTGACGACAACGGAAATGAAATCAATGTGGACATTATTCCAAAACCTTCATTGTGTATTTCTTGTATAAACAATGAGAATCCAAAAGAAGAAGTAT
>CALFBW010000354.1 GCA_937951415.1 uncultured Chitinophagales bacterium
GAAGCCTTTTCCATTGATCAAGAATCAGGGATTGTGATTCAGCAAATAAATGAAGGTAGCGGAAGTGAAGCTCCTTTATACTACACCACCTTTAATGTAGATGCCGCCAAAACCATTGCAACAGATCGATGTCAAGAAGGCGGCGATACCGGCTTCGATTTAAGCGGAGCAGATATGGAGATCGGCATGTGGGATGCAGGAGCGGTACGTTGGGATCATCAAGAGTTTGGCGGTCGCATTGTGATTGTTGATAATCCTGACTTTGTCAATGATGCACACGCAACACATGTTGCTGGAACACTTTGTGCCTCTGGATTCAATCCGGCTCAAGATGCAAAGGGAATGGCACCATCTGCCACGGTATTAAGCCACGATTGGAATAACGACTACAATGAAATGAACGATTTCGCTTCTAACGGTGGTTTAATTTCCAATCATTCTTATGGCCCCATTCGCGGTTGGCATTTTAACGCACAAGATGGGCAATACTATTGGTTCGGAGATGTATTTATCTCTGAAGAAGAAGATGGCTCTTTCGGGCGCTATGATATCAGTGCACGTGCTTGGGATAATCTTGCGGTTCAAAATCCTGATTACCTGATTTTTAAATCTGCAGGAAATGATCGCGGACATCAGGGCCCACCGCAGGGACAAAGTCACCTTTATTTCGTGAACGGCCAATGGTTACCAAGCGACGCTAGCAGAAACTCTGATGGTCCTTGGGATTGTTTGGGCAACATGTCGAACAGTAAAAACATTATGGTCATTGGAGCCATTCGCGACTTGGACGAGGGATACACCACGCCGGGTAGTGTTACATTGACTTCTTTCAGTAGTGTAGGCCCTTGCGACGATGGTCGGATAAAACCAGACTTGGTTGCGAACGGTCACAGCCTCAACTCCACGTCTTCTACAGGAGACGATCAATACAGTACCAAAAGTGGAACCTCTATGAGTAGTCCTTCCGCTGCAGCCTCTGCCTTACTTGTTCAGGAGCAGTCCATGAACGTACGCGGAGAATATTTAAGTTCTGCCGAGTTACGCGGTTTATTGATTCACACTTGTGATGAGGCTGGTCCATTTCCAGGACCTGATTATCAATTCGGCTGGGGTGTCATGAATACTGCTGCTGCTGCTGCTATTGTAACTGACGACGCTGAAGGAGCAGGAAACAACACCATGATTGCCGAAACACTTTCCAACGGCGATGAGTTAAGCTACAGCTTTTACAATGATGGAAGCATAGACATTAAGACCACAATAGCCTGGTTAGATCCAGCAGGAATTCCACTTGATTATCCCTATGATTTAGACGACGACAGTCCAATGTTGGTCAATGACCTAGACATTCGTTTGATTCATGAGGAAACAGGATACAGTGTTTCCCCCTACCGACTAAGCGCTTCTCAGCCGGAAAATGCAGCTACTCAATCGGACAACTCTGTTGATAATGTAGAAGTGATTTATCTAAATAATCCAGAAGCGGGCTATTACACGTTGCGTGTTTCTCACAAAGGAAATTTACAAGGAAACGAACAAGATTTCGCTTTGATCCTTTCGGGGCAAACCGAATCTTGTCCAGAGACTCCAGCCTTCACTTATGAAGTTACTGGTAACACGGTGTATTTCGAGTTGAACAATTTTGATACAGAAACCATAGTGGACGTGGTTTGGGATTTTGGAGATGGTTTGATTGATGGTGGATGGGATCCAGACATTACTCACTTGTTTTACGATCCAGGAAACTTCGAAGTTTGTGTTGAGTACTTCCCCATTGAAAGCGATTACTGCGAAATCACACAACATTGTGAAAGTGTTACAATTGAAGACCCAACACCTTGCGGACCTCAACCAGAAATCGTAACAGTAGAATCGCTTTCAAGCGGAGTACAATGGTTAGAAGCTGGCGATGGTGGAGATGTTCTCTTGTATGGTGGTAATCAATTAATATACTATGATGGAAATAACACCGAAGAATTCAGCCATGGAGATATAGGCATCTCAGATGGAAGTAGTGTTTATGCCATTTACCTCGACGATAATTCTACTTTTTACCTTGGCACACCAGAAGGACTTATTTATTACGATGGTAATAGTTTTGAAAACATTTGGAATGAAACAATTACCGATCTGGAGCGAGATGCTTCTGGCGATTTATGGTTGTTAAGTCCAGAGCAAGTGTACAAAAAAATTGGAAACGAATACGAAGCTTATGGTCCCATGAGCACTACCCCTTTACACAAAATGAGTATTTCATCTAATGGTACCATTTGGGCGACCTCTTCCGAATTTGTTTACGCATACAGCGACGGCAACTGGCAAGACTATAGCAGCGATGCTGCGGGTTTATCAGGAGGAAGTATTATGGACCTACAAGCTGTGCCTAATGGAGAAGTATTTCTTTTAAGTTCAAACAACATTGTTTCACAATATACTGATGGCAATTGGACAAATCCTACCCTCAGTAACCACTTGGTAAGCTCCGAGATTCTAACGGATTTGGAGGCGAATCCTGAAGGCGATCTTTACATCGGAGCTTCACCAGGTGGTATTAATTGGAATAAAAATGGAACCTGGCATCAATTAAGTCTGAACAATAGCAATTTATCAGGTGGTTACCCTGCAAGTGCCATTGATTTTACTAGCGATGGTTCGCTGTGGTTTGCATCGGGCAATGAAATTGTATTTGTTCCGGCGGACTACGAGCAAGCTGCTAGTTTTGATTTACCTTCAATAGAGTGCATTAATGTGCCTATCACATTTAATAATACCAGTTCCACTGAAAATACAGGTCCACTTACTGCTTGGTATATTGATGGCGAATGGGTTAGCGATAGTTGGAATTTGTTCTGGATTTTCGAAGAAATTGGTTCGCATTGGGTTCGTTTAGAAGTTGGTGAAGGTGAATGCAAATCAATTGCAGAGTGGAATGTAATTCTAAAGGATTGTGCAAAACTAAGTGCGTGTGAATCAGGTTGGATCACCTTTGAGCAAAACGAGATTTGCCCTGATGGTTCTGGAATAAATCTATTTAATTCCATGACAGAAACAGCTAACGGCGATCTTTATTTCACGGGACAAAGCAGCCTGCGATGGAGACAACAAGACGAGTCTTGGCACACGCTTTCTGTTCCTCCATCTTACTGTGTCGCTACCATAGATGATGACTTTGCCATCTTCGGCTCAGAAGATGCTCTTTACATGACAAGTGGAAATACGGTTGAAACAATAAACGCGTCTTCACATCCAGATATTTTTCCGTCGAGTTTTAGTGTTCAAGACATTTCAGTAGATCTAACTAGTGTTGCTTGGTTGGCGATACCTGGAGAATCGGGTCTAGTTAAATATGTTGAAAGCGAGTGGTCCTATTTAGAGGTTTCTCCGAGCTTAGATGAGAACAGCACAAATGTAAAAATCGCTGCTATTGATTCAGAGCATGCTTACCTTATTCAAGATGATGAATTGCGCTTAATAAATGGAGATGTTAATGAATTATTGATTTCACTACCTGAATATGGTGTAGAAGAAACAGTAAAAGAAATAGTCGTTAGAGCGGGAGTGGCATACTTTATTACCTCTTCAAAAATGATGACTTATGAAGATGGCATTGGCCTTTCTGTCAACGAAAACATTTCTGGAATGCTTGGCGATCTTACGGGAATTAGCTTGGCCAACAACAATAGTGGTTTGTGGATCAGCAGTTCTAACGGACTCGGATACTTCGAAAACGGGGCTTCCAATTTATTGTACCAAATTCCTGACAACAGCAGCGATTTCAAGTTCGCAGATATTGACAGTCAAGGAAATATTTGGACAAGTAATACTACACAGTTAATTCAATATTTACCACAAGCGATTTTACCTAATATTATTGCGCCTACTGGTATTCTTTGCGCAGGCGAAAGCATTTACCTAGAAACCGATTTAGATAACACTGGTTTGAATTTCCAATGGGAATACTGGGATGCAGGGACTGACGATTTAGTGTTCGGAAATTTACCTTACTTCGAGATCAATCCTTCTACTGGTGGCGAAATTTTTGTTTTGTTTTCTGTTCAAGATATCGAAACGGGTTGCTTGTTAAGCAATGAAGTGCTTTTAGAAATCGAAGGAGATTGTGTATTCCCCGGAGATGTTGATGGAGATGGAACCGTTGGAATGTTGGACGTTCTATTAATGGGTACGTCTATTGGTGAAACTGGACCTGCAAGAGAAAACGGATCTTGGGACTTCACCGCACAAGCTTGCGAAGACTGGGATGCTACCTTAGCAGGGAATCGAAATGCAAAACATGCCGACACAAAAGGGCTCGGGGTAGTTACTCATGATGGTGCCGAAGTAATTCACCAAAATTATGCACTCAGCCAGTCTGGACTTTCGACAAGTACACAAGATGGATTGAACTTTCTATTGGACGGTCCTGAGTATTTATTGCCAGATGTTCCTTACACTTTTGCGGTAAATATAGGAACCCCAGAAGCGCCTATTTCGAATTTCTACGGTGCTTCTGCCACCATTTACTTGAATGGATTATTTGATGATGTCATCCTCGATTTCGATCACAGCTTCGTATCGGAGAGTGGAGAATTCCACACATTTATTGAAGAATTTGATGATCGTATTGATGTTGCGATTTACACTGATGACGCCAACGGTATTGACAATGCAGAAGGAGAATTAATGCGTTTAACCACGATCATGGTTATTGATAATGTTTCCGATGAGGAGGATGTCATTCCTTTCGACATAAATGTTCAAAACATCACCTTACTCGATAAGGAATTTGACATCCTCTCATTGGGAAATCAGGCACCGAATAGTAATGGAGCATTATTTACCGATCCTGTTTTACCGCCCTTAGAAAATGAAACGAATTCAATTTCTACTTGCGACTCTGAACCTCTTTTCTTGCAAGTAGCGCCGAATATGGCTACTTACACCTGGTTTTTGAATGGTGAAGTATTGGACGGAGTGGACGGTAATATTCACTACGCTACAGAAAGTGGAAATTACTACATCGATGTAGTGGCTCCTTCTGGATTGACTCTTGATCCAGTATACTTTAATGTAGAGTACAACCCAATAAGTAAGCCTGTAATTTCTGAGCTTAACAATTTATTGGAAACTGACTTGGAAGGAAGTAGCTACGAATGGTTCTACAATGGCGGCATTATTCCGAACGCAAATGAAGCTACTTATCTAGCCACCGAAAGAGGCTATTACGCGGTTCGAGTAACAAACACTTCTGGTTGTTCAGCAATTAGCAATTCTATTTTCATTGATTTGCCAATTGAAGTCCAAACGATTATCGAAGACTTGCCAGTCATGGAACTTGTAGACCTAAATTTATTCCCGAACCCTTTTGAATCAGATCTTCAAATTGAAATTCCAACATCTATTGGAAAATCCACTTTGAGAATATTCCAAATGGACGGAAAATTGGCTTACCAAGAGTCACTTACTCAAGGGGTTCAAAAACTCCAACTGGGGCATTTGCCAGCTGGTTCTTACACCCTAGAAATTTCGAATGAGTCTAGTATCCGAACAACACGCATCATAAAACAGCCTTAGGGAATTGGTTGAAGGGGAGCAAACCGCCCTAGCACGTTTTGCTCCCCACTTAATTTTTACAATTGCTTTTCATCTATTCCAACCAATAATAAAAAACACTTTGGATGGATGAGTGTCAAAAGGGGAGTTTCGCGGAGATGCCGAGGGGACTCCTCTTTTACTAAAAATCGCCCAGCTATGAAGTCAACAATAAGTCCATAATTCTCCCCAATTATGGAAGTTCCTAACTATTTATGAAGCACTTCTCAGAGGCAGTTTGTAACGAACTGCTTAGGAGCCATCAGGAAACTGATGGCTCTTTTTATTTTAATCGATCTCGTAGAAATTGTGGCAAAGCAAAAGCGGCCCTGTGAATTTCCTTGGTGTAATATTCCATTCTATTCTTGTGCACAAAGTCCACTATTTTAGCATCACTTTCTACGGGCTTTTCTCTAGTAGAACTGGATTTCTTAGCAGCCAATAAAAAAGACCACAAACTCATCGTATAGGAAGGAATGGTAGACATAAAACACTTGACTTGATCCACTCCATAAATAGCTTTTAAATGATTCCAACTATTTTGCAAGTAGTCACTCTTGTAATATGGTGAGCCCGCCTGCGTTACCATCATTCCACCCTGTTTCAGGCATGAACAAATGCGTTCATACATTTCCTTGGAAAACAATATTTCGGCAGCACCAACAGGATCAGAAGCATCGATTATTATTAGATCATAATAATTCCTAGTAGCCTTTTCGAGAAATTCAAATCCATCTGTAATATAAATATTTAGCCTAGGATCAAAAAAGGTTTCTTTTTGTTTGCTAATAAATACCTGTGCTGCTTCAATGACCAGTGCGTCTAACTCCACTAAATCGACCGACTTAATCGATTCGTGTTTCAAAATTTCCCGAGCACTTCCTCCATCTCCTCCTCCAATTATTAATACATTATCTAAGATTCCCAATTTCGAAAATACAGGAATATGCACGAGCATTTCATGATAGGCTGCTTCATCTTTTTCGCAATACATGACAACCCCGTCCAGCAGTAAGACCTTTCCAAATTCAATACTTTGATAGACTTCTACTTTTTGATAGTTCGATTGCTTAGAAAAAAGCGGTTCCGCTTCAACCTTCAAAGACAATCCGAAGTTGTCATCAAAATCTTGAATCCAAATATGATCTTTACTCATTGATAATAAATTGCATTTATTTATTGCTAGCAGCTAAACCAATTTTACTAATTGGACTCATGCAATTGCTGCTGAAGCAATTTAGGAAAGTCACTAAAGACCCCATCAACCCCCAGAGACTTAAGGGATGCAAAGTATATAACTGTCTAATTTAGGTTCAATTGCCAGGAGATGCCAAATTGATCTTCTATGAAAGCGAATTGCTTACTGAAACCATAGTTGTCTAATGGCATCATAAGTTCTCCATTCTCCGAAAGCTTGGTAAACAAGCGAGTAATTTCGTCTTCGTCATCGCATTCTATGAAATTAGAGACGGCAGGAGTAAAACTCCATTCGTGGATCGCTGGACTATCACTGCACATGAAGAGGTTTCCATTCAGACTAAATGTGGCATGCATTATGGTTCCCTCTGTTCCTGGACCGTCTTTCCCCCAGCGATTAATTTGAATGATCTCCGAATTATCAAACAATTCGATATACCTATTCATCGCCTTTTCGGCATCGCCCTTTTGAAATGTCAAAAAAGTGGCTATTTGTCCTTTCATGTTCTCAGCTATTTCAGTTTGAGCCTATTTATTAGAAGAGCATTAAGCAAGTAGGCTCCTTCTAATTCTTTACTAATTTAAACACTTTGTATCCTGGTATTAATAAATAATAAATACCCCTAGGAAGTTCTTTTATCATGATCTCATTTATTCCTTACTTCGCTCTTTGCCTTTGTACTAATGCAGCTGTCACATCAAAAATATGAATTGATTTCTTGACTTCATTGGATTCCGAGAAAATGAATAGCTTATCATCCCTTGAATCAGGAAAAGTGCCTATTGATTTTGGACGCTTTTGTATAAATTCGGGAGGCAGTTAGTTGCAAGGACGTCTTCCTGTAGTTGATTAAGGTCATTTACAGGATTGTCGAAAACAAGTATAAACTGAGTTTCAAATTTCTTTAGATAAAATTCCTAAAAAGCAGGAGCATCTGCTTACTCCTAGGATTAACGACTTGCTTAACTGGAAGTCCTCGGTATTTTTTCTTGAACAGGATTTACAAGCTGTAAAAGATATTCAAGACCGAGGCTAGTGAAGATTGAAAGACACAGAAATGATCTCGGCACCGATAAACTATCTATGATAGCAAAGTATATTTTCAGTTTATGCGACCATTGAGGTGCGCTGATCTTGTGCATCTTTTTTATCTTATAAATCGAGTTCTGCCTTAAAGATAAGATGGCCACCAAGACTTGCTAAAAGGAATAAACGATACTCAAAGAATCCTTCTTCCAACACAAAAGATTTAGCTTCCTAGTTGAAAAAATGCCCTATAAATTCAGCATCTTCATCCATAATTAAGCTGTCTCTTTTTCGGAAAGACAAAGCCGAAGGATTGCCCGAAAAGTACAGCATGGGTTGATAATAAGTTATCTCATGGCTATTCGGCAGCGTACCAAATTCTTGGTAAACCTTTGGAAATCGATCGTAATTACCCGGATGTTGCGCTAAGGCAAAGTTGTTCTCATCGTAAATGGTCACGTTCTCTCCTTCCCTTCCAAAAAGCACTTTCTCCACGTATTTAGAGCGATGTCCTCTTGCTGGAGGATCGAAAGAGGTTTTCAAAAGCATGGGGTGATTCGGAAACAAATCCCACAAAATGGCCATCATTGCCTTCGACTGATACAAGAGTGAATAAGCGGGATTCGTAATCACCAATTTATCACTCAAGACCAACTTATTGAGAATATCCATGAGTTCTGGTTCCTCGTGAGAAATGAACTCCCAGGGCACCAATTTGCACCAAAAATGGTAAGGTGTAAAAGTACCGTCTTCTTCGTCAACGAATATTCCTTCGTCGGCAGAAAAGACCACATCTTCTAGAGGCTCATAATCACATTCTAAGCCGGCAGCTTCTGCCGCACGCATCAATAAACGCGCATTTATTTCATCCTCTTCATGCCCTAAACTACTAAACAAGATACTAGGATGCTTGTCGGGATTATTGGCGATGAGGCGCTCAAAAGAGGCCACTAAATCTTGAAACAAGGTGTTGAACT
>CALFBW010000355.1 GCA_937951415.1 uncultured Chitinophagales bacterium
TAATGCAGATAGTACTACGGTACAAATTACCGTCGGAGGAGATGAAAGTTTGAGTTTGTTGGGTCTTGGTAATCTGTGTAATAATGGAGCAGCCGCGAGCATTGATTTGCAGACCTTGATAGTGGAAGGTGATACTACGGGTACTTGGCTAGATGTTGATAATTCTGGTGCTTCAGGAGTACTGCCACAAATTTCTTTCGATGGAGTAGCTGCAGGAGAATATCTCTTTAGTTATACGAGCGACAGTGATACAGTTTGCGGACCAGTGACTGCCACGACCTTGATTCTCGTGGAAGATTGTACGCCTTGGATACAGATTCCGACAGCTTTTTCGCCCAACAACGATTTGGTGAACGATGAGTTTGGACCTTTGCATGAAGGCTACGATATGGTGCATTTACACATATATGATCGATGGGGCAATGAACTCTATGAAGAGAAGAGCCAGTATCCAAGATGGGATGGTCGACGAAATGGGGAAGATTTGGAACTAGGCGTTTACATCTTTTGGATGGAATTTGAACGAGCTGGAGAAGATCCATTTATTGAAAAAGGAAACGTGACTTTAATACGTTAAAGCGCACATTTAAGTAATAAAAGAGAGGGAGCTGCGAAAGTGGCTCCCTTTTTGGTTTCTTATAAAATCTTTTGGGGCGAACTACTCTAATTGACACTATTTTTGCAGCTTTTGCAAAGCATTAATTATTCATGTACCTCTGTTTGTATAGAGGACAATTAAATTTCTTAAAATGGAAACTGTATTGAGCAAGCCAAGATTGTCGAAGCGCATCTTAGAGATGAAGGAATCTTCGACTTTGAAAATGGCTGCCTTAAGTAGAGCCTTGAAAGCGGAGGGTCACAATGTTATCAGTCTAAGTCTGGGAGAACCTGATTTTGATACACCAGAACACATCAAAGTTGCTGCGAAGCAGGCCATTGATGACAACTTCTCGCACTATACTCCTGTTCCAGGTTACCTGGATTTGAGAGAAGCGATCAGCCATAAATTCAAGCGAGATAATAAGGTTGATTATTCACCAGCACAGATTGTGGTCTCAACAGGAGCCAAGCAAACCCTAGCGAACCTCATGCTTTGTTTGTTGAACGAGGGCGACGAAGTGATTTTGCCTATTCCATATTGGGTGAGTTATGAAGCGCAAGTGATTTTGGCTGGTGCTACCGTGAATTCGATTCCTACTTCTGTAGATACAGATTTTAAAATTACTGCGGCACAATTAGAAGAGGCCATCAATGAAAATACAAAAGTGTTTTTGTTCTCCTCTCCTTGTAATCCTTCGGGCTCTGTTTACTTGAAGGAAGAATTGGAAGCTCTTGCGGATGTTCTTGCAAAGCACCCACAAATTGTGGTGGTTGCAGATGAAATCTACGAGCACATTAATTTTACGGATGGGCATTTTAGCATCGCACAATTGCCACAATTGAAAGATCGAGTGGTTACCGTTAACGGATTGTCGAAAGGCTTTGCCATGACTGGCTGGCGATTGGGTTACATGGGCGCGCCTTTGGATATTGCCAAGGCATGTTCAAAAATGCAAGGACAGTTTACTTCTGCCACTTGTTCGATTACCCAAAGAGCAGCGATTGTTGCACTTGGAGACAATTTGGAACCTACCTTTAAGATGAAGGAGGCCTTCAAGCAACGACGTGCTTTGATGATCGAACTGTTGAGTGACATGCCGGGCGTGAAAATCAATGAGCCAGAAGGGGCGTTTTATATTTTCCCAGACTTCAGTGCATTTGTTGGTAAGAAAGCAGGAGATACTGTCATTGAATCTGTAGATCAATTATGTATGCACATTCTCAATACTGCCCATGTAGCATTGGTAGCAGGAGCAGGCTTCGGAAATCCAGAATGTATGCGAATTTCTTATGCGAATTCAGAGGAGAACTTACGAGAAGCAATGGCGCGAATGAAGAAGTGTTTATCTGAATTGTCTTAATATTTATTAGCAATAAAAAATAAATGCCGTTTTAGATGATGCTAAAACGGCATTTTGTTTTTTTGCAGTCTGGTATTCTAGAGGTTTGGAACATCTTTCTGCTAAGGGGGTAAGCTGTTTTATTAGGATTCAATAAAACACTAGCTTTGCTGCAAATCATTTCTCAAATGTCTCAGTCCAATTCCGTTGAAATACTACTAAATGCATTCAAAGAGCATACTGTTTTGGTTTTGGGGGATGTGATGTTGGACCATTATGTGGAAGGGACTGTTCATCGTGTTTCTCCAGAGGCACCTGTTCCGGTTCTCGATGTAGAGCAAGATCGTTGGGTATTGGGAGGGGCTGCAAATGTTGCTGCAAATTTGAAGGGCTTGGGCGCCGAAGTAGTTTTGGCTTCCGTTATTGGAAATGATACTGCAGGGAAGAAAATGAAGGCGCTTTTAATTGATGAAGGTATTTCTGTTTCTGATTTGATCTTAAGCCATGAGCGTCCCACAACGGTAAAAACTCGATTGATGAGCGGGCATCATCAAATTGCTCGAATGGATCGAGAAACCAGAGACGATTTAAAGGCGCATTTGGAATTAGGTTTTATTAATAAACTGGTGGAAATAATTGATGAAGCAAAACCGACCGTAATTATTTTTCAAGATTACAATAAAGGAGTCTTGACCCCAATGGTAATTGTTAATGTAATTGATTATGCACGCAAGAAGGGAATTCCTACAGCGGTTGATCCAAAGCAGAATAATATTCTCACGTACAAAGGTTGTACCTTGTTTAAGCCCAATTTAAGAGAAGCAGAAGCTGCACTAGAAAAGAAATTAGAAACAGATTTTTTAGATTCGATTAAAAGGGCTTGTGAGACCATCGCGAAGGATTTGGAAAATGATTATACCGTTTTAACCCTATCGGAAAAAGGGATGTATGTAGCGGGTCCTACAGAACAAGAACTGATTCCAGCTTACAGTAGGAGTGTGGCTGACGTTTCAGGTGCGGGTGATACTGTAATTGCAGTGCTGAGTATGGCATTGGCTTGTAAAGTGGATATTCTTGCCGGCGCGGAATTGGCAAATATTGCAGCTGGTATTGTTTGTTCTAAAAAAGGAGTAGCGCCCATTCAATCCAAGGAATTAGCTGAAATAGCCAGTTCGATTTTAGCCTGAAAAATATTTATTTTATTAAATAAGCGCTAATCGGACGTGCTCTACTTTACAAAATCATGAGCAAGTTTTTCATCGAGCATTTAATGCTTATTAGCAGCAAATATTTATTAATAAAAGTGCTTAGTGAGTATTGAATCATAAAATAAAAGAAGCCCGAACTCCCCCACAGAGTTCGGGCTAGAGAACACTTAAGTATCAGGTACTATTCAATAACGATACGTTCAGTGAGGCTCTCACTGTTTGAGGTGATTTGAAGGAAATAACATCCAACGGATAAATTAGCTAGATTTATGCTCCAGCTATTTTCACCCGTTTTCCCCCTATAATTCCCTTCTTTAATCAATCTTCCACTCACGTCAAACAGCTCGTACTGTAGGCTTCGATCATTTGCCAAATCGAAATCCATATGGAGGATGTCAGTAACAGGATTCGGCGAAATCTTAACATCCAAAGAACTAGATTCTTCTCTTCTTAAAGCAATTACTTTTGATTCATCTTGAACGCCGTTGTAATCAATGGAGATCAATTTGTAGTAAGACCAATTCGCTGGAGCTTCTTTATCCAAGAATGTATATTCCAAGCGTGTGTTACTATTACCAGCGCCTTCAATTTTAGCGATCTGCTCGAAATTCTGACCATCTTGACTGCGATACAAAAGGAATGCTTCGTTCTCTTTTTCAGAGGCAGTAATCCAATGAATTCGATTCCCAGTTTCTTCAACGGCACCGTAGAAATCCATCAACTCAATGGAGGTAACTTCACATTGGAACAGTGAATTGGCTAAAATGGTGTTGCAGGCTGGGTCACTGCTAGAGCTAACGGTATAGGAAAAGCTACTAGGATTTTCTAAAGGCCCCAGTGTAATGGTAGAGGCAAAACTCTCTGTTATTGTTTCTCCGGTTTGATTGTTAACTACACGATAACCGGCAGAAGGATCAGGCCCCCCTATAGCGCTAATGACCAATACATAAAAGCTATTATCAGGGCTACAGGTCGCTTCAGCAATAGCAACAAAATCAGCGCAGGAATTTACTTGACATTGTTCAACGGTTATCGACGTGTATGCAACATCTGCACAAGGGTCATTTAATTCGTAGGCAATCAGATGTGTTCCAACTCCTGCGATAGCAGGGTCAAATACCCCAGCAGAAGACAAGGTGATGCCTGGTCCTTCCCAAATTCCTCCGCTCATGTTCGCTTGCAGCATGAACATTTGATCACTGGAGCAAACGGGATCAATTTCATCTATGGCCAGCTCTGCCATTTCCATTACTTCTATGATTAGAGAGGCACTAGAAGTGCATCCGTTTTCGTAGGTATAGCTGTAGCTTACTTCGAAGAATCCTGCTTCCATAGGAGTGAAAATTCCATTGGGTGCACCGGTCCATTCACCGCCCAAGGGCAGCGCATTAATGGTGATTGTTTCGCCCGTACATAAGCTCGTCTTTTCCGCTGCAATGGTGATTTCGGGAGCTTCCAAAACTTCGATGAAGGTGGAACTAGTGCTCGAACAAGCATTTTCATCGGTGCGCGTATATTCTATCATATGCATACCTGGACCCAATTCGGCCGGATCAATAATACCATTGGATTTCACAACTCCTCCCCAAACGCCATCACTCGGAATGGCTTCCAATTGAATGGGTTCTTCGTTTTCACAAACGGTCGCTTTTTCCAAGATGATTTCTGCAGCAATAGGATCACTTACTGTCAAGACGAAGCTGGTTGATCTTTCACAGCCTGCAGCAGTTATTGTGTATGCGATTTCGTGTGCACCAATTCCTGCAAGTTGAGGATCGAAGAAGACCCCGTTGCTAACACCTGTTCCACTGTAAATGCCTCCAACTGGATTGGCAATGAATAAAACAAAGGCATCGGCATCAGCACAAATGATCGGAGTTGGTTCGAGGTTAAAGTCGATGGGTTGTGCCTCTTCTACCT
>CALFBW010000356.1 GCA_937951415.1 uncultured Chitinophagales bacterium
TCACCATAGGCCGCAACTTGCATGATGTATACGTCATTGTCTTGTGCCGCTAATGGTAAACTGAATAGGAAAATAAGGAATGAAAGGCCTAGGGTCTTCAAGATGTTTGATTTTGAGCAGTTCATGTATTGCTAAAATTGACATTAAATTTTTACATATCTTGGCGATCTGTAATAGGAAAGAAAGATAGTAAAATTGTTTCGCTAATCCTTTTCCTAGCTATTAAGTACGTGCCAACTGAGTATTTGTTTGCGTGCGTTTTTGAATTCTGCCCAGAGGTTTTCGACGATTTCCTTTGCTGGTAAGATTTCATCAATGATCGCAGAGATTTGTCCAATTTCCAGTTCCCCTTCCTCAAGATTTCCTTGAAACATGCCTTTTTTCGAGCGGCCGTGTCCGAGTAATGTTCCTAGCTGATTGGCATCAGCCCCTTCCAGTTCTAGTGCTCTTACTTGTTGCGCAAAAGGGTTGTCTAATAAACGCACAGGTACTAGTTTTTTAAGACCTAAATGCGTCGCACCTTCTTTTGCTTGCACTACAGCATTTTTGAAATTTAGATGTGCGCTTGATTCATTGCTAGCTACGAATCGACTGCCAACTTGCACGGCTTGGGCTCCTAGGCTCATAGCTGCTAACATGGCTCGTCCATCTGCAATTCCACCAGCGGCAATGACAGGGATATTGACGGCATCTACGACAGCTGGAATCAAACACAAGGTGGTGGTTTCTTCTCGTCCATTGTGTCCGCCGGCTTCAAAGCCTTCTGCGACAATTGCATCAACTCCTGCGGCTTCTGCCTTTTTAGCAAATTTTGCAGAAGAAACCACATGAACGACTGTGATTCCGGCTGCCTTTAAAGCTGGTGTCCAGGTCTTTGGGTTACCCGCAGAGGTGAAAACGATTGGCACTTTTAATCTGATAATGCTCTCAATGTGTTGCTCAATTGCTGGGTACAAGAGCGGGAGATTTACAGCGAAAGGAGCATCTGTTGCTTTTTGACAGCTTTCAATGTGCTGGACTAAAATTTCGGGATACATGGAGCCAGCCCCAATAATGCCTAAGCCACCCGCATTACTTACAGCAGACGCTAGCTCCCAGCCAGAACACCAGATCATCCCGGCTTGAATGATGGGGAGTTTGATTCCCAGTAAGTTGGTTACTCTAGTTTTCATACAAAAGTTCTTTCGTTGTCGAGGGCTTTAAAGATCAGCTTTTATTTTCTCATAACTAAAAAGGCAGCGCCCTTATGAGCACTGCCTTTGAATTTCATCTTGCCTCTTAATGGAAAGCGCTTTTATTTATTAGCTAATTACTTAACCATAAGTTTTTGGCTCCAAGAACTATCAGTTGCCTTAAGTAGGTACATACCTTTGGGCCAATCTGAAACTTGAATGGTTTCACCTGTACTCATAAGGGCAGTGAATTGCATTTGTCCAAGGGTGTTAAAGACTTCAATTTGTTGCTGACCATTGGTCGCAGGGAATTCTACAAAAACTTGTGAACTAGATGGGTTTGGATAAAATCTTACCGCTATTTCTTGTTCTTTGATTCCGGATTCAACAAACTCGGTAATTGCTAATGAACTGGTGTAGATTTCGTCACCACCACTTCCAGATCCATCGGCAGCATTTGCGGCCACATAGAAGCTAACTTCACCTGCCTCAGTGTCAGGTGCAGTCCAAGTGAAGCTGAATACATTAGAGTTTCCTGGGGAAACGTTCACGTGATTTGCATAATTAACACCTCCAACTTCGCGAACTTCTACGAATTGATCACCTGAATCGCCGAATTGTCCGATACTGGCGTTACTTTCATCGAATGCGACCATTTCAAATCCGTATCTTAGGGCGTCGCTATCGGTGATAGTGACAGTGATATCGTAGGTTTCATTTGCAACGTATTGTTCTAAGCCATCTCCAAAACCAATGGCAACATTTCCAGTTCCACTGTTGGTGTTGCTAGAATGGCAACTTGCTCCACCACAAGAAGACTGACCAGGAGCAGAACTATTGTTCGCTGGTGGTGTAGAAGAATACGAATGTGCCGTATCATGAAAGAAAAGCATTGTTACCGCGACGACTGAGGCAACGGTTAGTAGTAATTTTTTAGTCATATAGGTGTATTTTATGTTAATTGACTTGGATTCTGCTTTAATTTAAGGTCGATTTATAAGAAATAGGACTTTACTTCTAATTTTGTCGCTAAATAATAGATATTGACTTTATATAAGCTAAAATAAATTTTATGATGAAAAAATTTTTACAAAGCACTTTTATCGTTGCATTGGGTCTCTTCATGACGGGAGGCTTATTTGGACAGAACTACGTGTTCTTTGAGGATTTCGAAAACGGTTTACCAGCTGATTGGACGGTCTATGATGTAGACATGGCACCACAAAATGCTGGTGTGGGCATTGACTTCTCACAAGGCGGTGTTTTCGGAAGTGCATGGACAGGTCCTATTTCATTCCAAGATACCGATGGTACTTGGATGGTAAGTTGTTCATGGATTGAACCAGCAGGTCAAGTAGATGATTGGTTGGTAACTGCACCTTTCGAGGTAGCTGGTGCTGGATACAACTTAGGATGGACTGGTTGGGCAACTGACCAATCTTACCCTGATGGTTATTCGGTTTACATTGCTACAGAAAATACAGTAGAAGCTTTCTTGGACACAGAGCCAGTGTTCAGTATTGGATCTGAGGTAGCGCCAGGAATGGATCGTACCTTTAACTTGGATGCTTACGAAGGACAAACTGTTTACGCAGCTTTCCGTAACAATAGTACGGATCAGTTTTACTTGGCATTGACGAACATTTTCGTAATTGCTCCACCAGAAGGAACGGATGCGGTTTTGAATTCTGTGGATTTGCCAATCGAGTTTGGTTCTTACAATCCATCACAAGCTCCAGCTATGAATGGATTTGGAGGTACTGTATTTAACAACTCTGGAGTTGAATTGACTGGAGCGCAGCTTCGTGCTACAATTTTCCAAGTAGATTCGGCTGACGTAACTATTACTACAGAAGTATGGTCTGAAACTTCAGCTGCCGCTGCCGCAATTCCTCCAGTAGGATCTGCTGTTTTGAGCATTGATGCTGAATTTTTGCCACTAAGCGAAGGCTTGTATATTTTGACTTATGAAGTTTTGTCTGATCTAGGATCTACTGATGATGATTTAGCAAACAACTTCAGCAGTACTTACCCATTCTATGTTGATCCAGGTGTTCAGTCTCGTTCACTTCCAGAAATCGGATTGTTTGAGGAGTTGGCTCCATATGCGCCAGAAGATTACTATGTTGGTTCTTTAACGATGGATGCAGGTGCAGAAGGACAACAAGATCCAGCATTGACGAATGAGTTTGGAACAACGATTCAAGTTGTAGCAGGTGGATCTTCTTTGGATTCTGTTTTGGTTTTGGTAAATGGTGATGCTGGTATTGAGTATACAGCGAAGGTTTATGGATTCGAAGAAGATGGTTCTATTAGTGTTGAGCCTTTGGCGGAGTCTGGAACAGCGGTTGTTCCTGCTGAAGGTGAAAACTGGGGATATAATGTATTCGCAGGTGGTGTTTCTTTGTCTGAAGGATTCTACATTGTAACTGTTGTGGATCCTGACAATGGAGATGTTGCTCCTATTTTTACTAACTACTACGAAGGTGGTGAAGGAGTTGCCGGTTCTTACTTCTGGCAGTCAGATGTGGAGTCTTGGATCCAAGGAGTAGGAATTGTTGATGATGAATTAGGCTTCGTAAGCGCAATCCCTTCGATCTATTCTTACATGAGTGGAGCAGCTACTTTTGTAGATTTTGGAGTTGATTTGAACAGTTTTACTGGAGAATTTGCTGGTTTTGCTAACGGATTTGTTAGTGAGTGGAACTGGGATTTCGGTGATGGAAATACAGGTACTGGTCAGAATGTTTCGCACACTTTCTCAGGAGGCGGACCATTCAATGTTTGTGTGGAGGGTCTTTTGGATGACGGAACTATCTTAGGCCCTGCTTGTCAAGAAGTTGCTCCTGCATGTGCTGTAGAAGTAAACGTTCAAGCGACTACTAGCTCTTTACAGGCTTCTGTTAGCAATGCTACTGATCCAGTAACAATTACATGGTACTTGGGTCAAGATACATCTGGAGATCCAGTAGGAACTGGCGAAAGCTTAAGTGATTTGGAGTCAGGTATTGAATACACAGTAGTAGTAGTAGATGGAACTGGCTGTGAAGACTCAGAAGTTGTTTCAACGAACGCTTGTTCATTTGAGGTTACTGAGCCTACGATTGTAGATGATCAGATTTCATGGCAGAACTCTTTGGTGAATGGTGAGCCTGTTTACACTTTCTTATGGGATGAGTCTATAGGAGCTAGTACAGCAACAAGTGGTCTTGAAGATCACCCGAATGGAGACTGGTCAATTACTATCATTGATGGTAACGGATGTGAGCAAACTGTAGAGTATACTATCAACTTTACTGGTTTAACTGATATTGAAGGAACTTTGAATGCTACTATTAGCCCGAACCCTTCTCAAGGATTGTTCCAATTGGACATTACTTTCGATCGTGTTGGTGAATTGCAATTAGCAGTTTATAACTTAGCGGGTCAAATGGTAAAAACTATTGATGCTGGAAAAGTGAATAACTTCAGCCAGTCATTGGATTTGACTAATGTTGATAATGGAATCTACTTGTTACAAGTACGTTTCGACGACCAAGTTTCTATGGAGAAATTGGTAATCAATAAATAAGATTAAATACCGAAAGACTAACTAGACGGGTCTTTTGAGTTTTTAATAAATGAAGAAACCGGAGTGAGCTTAGGCTTACTCCGGTTTTTGATTTTGTAGACTTTGGTGAAACAATTGCCTTTAGAATGCTATGAAGAAAGAAAGGTCTTTAAGGCAGTTTAGTAATAAATACAGAAGCTGGTATGCTTCCTGCATTTACTTCGAATTCGGATTTTTACGGTCCCGTACGATGCCTTTAGTAGTAGGTGTTTGGTTGTATTGACGATCGGGATGATCTCGTTTGATGAATTTCTGAAGACCTTCGATTGTTTCTGGTTCGAAGATGGAATCCAAAAATTTATCGGCTTCAATTCTCAGACCTTCATCGAGGTTTTCTCCGAAGCCGCGAATTGCCGCTTCTTTGTCGGTTCTGATGGCTGGCTGTGGCTGACTATTGATATGTCTAGCCATTTCCATTGCTTTTTCTAGGGATGTCCCTTTTGGAACTACTTCATTGACTAAACCCATTCGGTAAGCTTCTTCAGCATTGATCACTTTGCCCGTCAAGATCAATTCCATGGCTCTGCCCATTCCTATAATTCTAGGGAGTCGTTGTGTTCCTCCGTCGGCTAAGCCGATGTTCCAACGACGACAGGTTACTCCAAAAGAGGCATGTTGTTCTGCAATTCTAATATCAGCAAAACAAGCCC
>CALFBW010000357.1 GCA_937951415.1 uncultured Chitinophagales bacterium
TGATGGAAATATTCTTTAAGAACATAATCATCTGGATTTGATTCCCGAAGTCGTTGTGAAAAATAATGGTAGCAGGAATAAGGAAAATTAATAAGAGTAAAACGCCGATTTTTAGATGGAAGCGAAAAAGCACACTCAAGCCTCCTAGGAGTAAAAGTATTATTGCACCGACGAGAAACACTTCTGTTGCGGTGGTCATTCCGGCAGACTTCATGTAAGCTGCGGTTCCAGCAAAGTCGCCTATTTTTCCAAAGGCAGAGCCCAAGAAAATTCCCACTAATAATAAACGCCCTAGAAAATACATTCCCCTGTTCATCTTAAGATATTTGAGTGTAAATAAAGATACGAATCTCCTAGAAAACTTCGAAGGTTCCAGTCTTGATTGGCTGTTGCTGTTTATTGAGCTTCTAGTTCCTCAATGTGCATGGCGAGTTCTTCCCATTGCTCCATCTCTTGTTCTAGTTTCTGTTTGTTGGTCTCGTACTCCGCCATGATCTCATTGGCTTTCGGATTTTTCATGTAGAATTCAGGATCAGACATATCCGCTTCTATCACCGCTTGTCGCTTTTCGATTTCCGAGATGTTTTTCTCGCATTTCGAAAGCTTGTTTTTATGTCGCTTAATCTCCTTTTCCTGCTCGTAAGATTTCTTGGTCGATTCCTTTTTATTATTTGCTTGTTGAACCGTATTCTTGTTCTTAAGATCAAGTTCTGCCAAGCGAGAAATGTTGCGCTCCTTTAGGAAAGATTGAATGTCGCCGTAATATTGCTTGATCTTCTTGTCACGAAACTCGTAAACCTTGTCGGTCAATCCCTTGAGGAACTCCCTGTCGTGACTGACGATGATAAGACTTCCATTGTAGTTTCGGAGCGCAGATTTGAGTATTTCCTTCGAGCGTAAGTCAAGGTGATTCGTAGGCTCATCGAGAATCATCAAGTTCACCGGATTGAGTAGCATTTTCGCTAAGGCTAATCGTGTCTTTTCTCCCCCAGAGAGTACCATGACTTTTTTATCTACCTCTTCACCGCTAAACAGAAAAGACCCTAACATGCTCCGCACTTTTAGGCGCATTTCACCGGTAGCTACATCGTCAATGGTTTCGAAAACGGTCTTCTTGGGATCGAGCTTATCCGTTTCGTGCTGTTCGAAATAGCCCAAAGTAACTTGATGACCCAGTTTTACCTCGCCTTCATGTTCTAGAACACCTGCGATGATTTTTCCCAAGGTCGTTTTACCTTCACCGTTCTTTCCTACAAAGGCAATACTTTCTCCGCGTTCCACTTCTAGGCTAATCTTATTAAGCACGTTCAGTGTTCCGTAGTTTTTCACGACCTCCTTGCAGTCCACGACGATCTTTCCGGAATGTGGGGCCGCAGGAAAACGAATGTTTACACTCGCCGTCTCCAATTCATCCACGATGATTGGTTCTACCCGTTCCAGTTTGCGAATGAGGGTCTGTGCGAATTTTGCTTTATTCTTCTTTGCTCTAAATTTTTCAATGAGCGCCTTGGTGTGAACAATCCACTCCTCTTGCTTTTTCTTTTCCGACAATTGTCTAGCGCGTCGTTCTTCCCGCATGCCCAAAAACTGGGTATAGGGCATGGCGTAGTCATAGATTTTGCCTTGAACAATCTCCACGGTTCGACCCGTAACATGATCCAAGAACAACTGGTCGTGAGAGATCAAGACGATACCGCCCGGATAGTCTTTGAGAAAACGCTCCAACCACATGATCGACTCAATGTCCAAATGGTTGGTGGGCTCATCCAATAAGATGAAGCTCGGCTGACTCAATAGCAGCTTTGCTAGCTCTACCCGCATTTGCCAGCCTCCGCTCAGTTCGGTCATTTGACGATCGAAATCGCCGTTCATGAAACCAAGTCCTTTCAAGATTTTCTCGATTTTTTCGCGAATGTTACCCACGCCTAGACGATCTAAACGTTCTTGCGTTTCCGAGAAATTCTCTAGCAGTTTTGCATAGCCATCCGATTCGTAGTCAGTACGGGTTTCCAGCTCTTTTTGAAAGCCAGCCAAGGACTGCTTTAATTCTGTAATCTCGTCAAAGCAGGAGGCAGCTTCTTCATACACTGTTTTGGTGTACACGATTTTCAGCTCTTGGGGTAAATAACCTAAGCTCGTTTTGTTGGGCATAGAAATGGAACCTTCGTCGGCATTCAGTTCTCCCAAAATCAACTTCAGCATGGTAGATTTACCCGCACCATTTTTTCCAACCAAGCCAATTCGATCGCGGCTTTTTACAGTAAGGTTTACATCGTGGAAAAGAAATTTCCCACCAAACTGTAGCGATATGTTATCTAGAGTAATCAAGCAGGGCAAAAATAAGGGAAATAGCCTTCGCAGCGTGGAAAGTACATTTTACTGCATAGAGAAAGTTGAATTATCATGACCTAAACTTGTACATTGATCATCTAGCTTAGCTTCTAGAAGCTGCTCGATAGAAAAACACCTCGAGCGAGCTACTTTTTTCCTCAATTACATATATCTTTGCGTTCCAATTGTGAATGCACGGAGTACTATTCACTTTCGAATAGTATAGGGAAGCCCTTTTGGGGTTCGAATCCCTCTTTCTCCGCTCAAAAACCTAATAAATAGGTCCTATAGCTCAGTTGGTTAGAGCACCTGACTCATAATCAGGTGGTCACAGGTTCAAGTCCTGTTGGGACCACCTTTAGTTACCCTAACTGTTTGATTATCAGCAGTTAGGGTTTCTTTTTGGGTCTCTTTTGGGTCTCCTATGTTCTGGACGCTTGCTTTTTTATCACTTTTTAAAAGCAGTTATATGAACAGCGCACCGAATTACCAAGTATTATTCCAGTTCATCCACTTTTGCGACCACGAGAATATTGAGGACTTTCTAGTTACGAATTTAGGCGTTCTCGATCCTATCAAAATGATTAAGAAAGTAAAGAAGCAACTAGCCCACCTTTGCAATAATGATGATGAAATAGCAAAGCTGTACTTTGAGGCAGTTGATGAGTTCCTTAAGTTCTTGGACGCTCGTGACCATCTGGAAGAATTAGAGCCACCGACAAAGAAACAAATCAAGAAGCTCAAAGAACAGAATCGAGCTTTTATCTCCGCTTCCGTTTGGGTCACTATGTTGGAGATAGAGAATAAGGAACTAGTAAAGGAGGCTGTACTGGTCTTCCAACTCCTGTACGATGCTTCACTCTCCTTTATCTACGCAAACGCTAAAAAGAAAGCCTAGTGTTTCCTGTTAGACTTCATAAGATGGCAAAGGTGATGTGCGAGCATAAGCACGTACAGGAGCTAATAAGTAAGCATTTAGACATTACCATTGATAGTATAGCCCACTACGAAGAAACAAAGCTATCTATCCTAACAGGGGGCTATTTAACCTTAGCTGAAAAGCTAAACAAACTAAAAGAACAAAATGAAACAGATACTAATATTGCTGCTCCTAGTAGTCAGTCTATCCAGTTGCAGCAAAGAACCAATGAACCAAGTACACAGTACTTTGATTGGTGACTGGCATCTACATATTAAAGGAAAATAATAGCTATCAATATCCTCGGGCTAACAGTAGAATCAATGTATATTTGCAGAGAGTTATTCCAAATCGAAGGGTGTTTTGTTATTAAAGAAAGAAGTTAGGAAACTATTATGATACGTACTATGTTCCATACACAGG
>CALFBW010000358.1 GCA_937951415.1 uncultured Chitinophagales bacterium
TACCGAACATGTGTAGATCAATTGCGAAAGAAAAAAATCAAGCAAACCTCCCTAGATCGCGATGATGCATTTTTTCAGCTCAAAGACAGTGCTGCGCTCAAGCCCGATCGAATTTTGGAAAAGCAAGAAAAAGCCTTGCAAATAAAAAAAGCCATCGAAAAACTTAAACCGCAAGACGCAGCCATTATCACGCTTTTTTATTTCAATGATAAAAATGTGGAAGAAATTGCAAAAGCAGTGGGCATTAGCAAAAGTAATGTGAAGGTGCGTTTGTTTAGATTACGAGAAAATTTGCGAAAGGAATTATGGACTTTGGGAGCGGAAAGAGGAATAAAAAGAAAGTAATAATTATGGACGATTTATTATTGTGGAAATACGTCGATGGCTTGTGCAATGCGCAAGAGCAAGAAATGGTGGAGCAGTATTTATTAGAAAATCCATCACAGACAGAAAAGCTCGCCCAAATGCAGTCATTGGATAGCCTGATGGGTCAACAAGAAATGGAAGTACCTTCTATGCGCTTTGTGCAGAATGTCGTAGAGAAAGCGGAAGCAATAAATACCGGTTTCAACGATCCATTAATGCCAAGAGTTTGGAAATACTTGGGTGGTTTTGCAGTAGCCGCTTTCAGCCTGTTGGTCGCCTATAACTTTGGTGTTTCCAGTTTTGAGCCAATCAACTCCTTAGCAGATAAGTACGCTGTATGGTCTGAAATGCCCTCCGTATCTGAAGGCTTTTCGAGCCAATTGACGACACTGTTTTTCGCAGTACTGTCCAGCGGCTTCCTCTATTTATTTCTTGAATTATTGCTTAATAAAAAACAGGCTACTAGCTAATTGTCTCAGTGCACCTGATTACTTCCCGAAAGACAATTGCCCTGGACGACTCTCGCTCAATTTGTCGATGTGTTTGTGCATGACATGAAACCAAAGCGGCGGAAATAAAGACAAAATCATCATGCCTGGATAACCCGTTGGCATTTGAGGAGCTTCTTCGATATTGCGCAATATCTGGTACTTTCTCGTTGGTAAATGGTGATGATCAGAATGACGCGTCAACTCGAACATTAAAATTCTCCCTGCAGTATGATTCGAATTCCAAGAGTGAATCGGCAAAACGCGCTCGTATCTTTTTTCATTTACCTTTTTACGAATCAATCCGTAATGCTCAATATAATTTACCGTTTCCAAAATCAATATGCCGCACAAAGAAGCGATCAAGAAATAAAAAAGCGTCCATCCTCCAAACAGTAAAAATATTCCTAAGCAAAGAGCTCCTTGAATCACCATATAGTGAATCATCTGATTGTGAATCGAAAAGAAAGCATGCTTTTTTCTCTTCAATCTTGCTGCCTCAATATTCCAAGCAGAAAGAAATCCTCCAGTAATAGAACGAACAAAAAAAGCAAATACATTTTCTCCATATCTTGAGGTGGCCGGATCTAAGTCCGTGCTTACATTTTTATGATGCCCTTGATTGTGCTCAATGAAAAAGTGCATATAAAGCGTAGTTAATAAAAGAGACTTCGCCATAAATTGCTCCGATTTCTTGGCTCTATGCCCCAGCTCATGAGCGATATTAATGCCAATACCGCCACACAAAATTCCCATAGCGCCTACACGACCAGCCAATTCCCAGCTCATGAGTTCAGCTGATCCAATGGTTAATAAGAAATAAATGAGCAAGGCATAATGAACTGGAACAATCATGTAAACCACCCAGTCATACCAAGGATTGTTTTTTTCCAACTCTTCTTCCGCTGCAGTCAAATTGTCTCCATCAGCAGGCATCACCAATTCCAATAAAGGAACTATGCCGAACACAAAAAGGAATAGGGACCAAGTCAACCAACCTGTTTGTGTGAAACTTACAAAGGCCAAAAGTGGCACAATAAAGAAGGGGATAAACTTTAAAACTCTTGTATTCATAATTCTTTATTAAACGCTACCGTCTAATCTACGAATTTTTGCAGCATAAAGCAATTTATACATCTGAAAAACGCACAATTTGTGGCAGTTTGGTGCCGAGTAAGAGAGATATTCCTGCATTTTGAGCGACTAAGGTCTTCCCTTCGTATCTTCGAAGGATGAAAATGCGCGCGCAAACTTTGGTCAAATTTGGAGCTCCTGAAAAGGCCTTCGAAATTAGAGAACACGAAATCCCCACGGCTGGTGAGGGTGAGGTGCTAGTGAAAGTAGAGGGTTTCGGATTGAACTTCGCAGACATCATGGCGCGCAAAGGGCTCTACCAAGATTGTCCCCCAAAGCCGGCCGTTATCGGCTACGATGTCGTGGGCGAAGTCGCCGCTATTGGGGCAGGAGTCGATCACGTTTCGGTCGGAGATCGGGTAAGTGCCCTAACCCGATTTGGAGGATACGCCGAGTATGCCATCACCACGAAAGAGGCGGTCGCTCCCATTCCCAAAGACATGTCGCTGGGCGTGGGCTTGGCTCTAGCTACCCAATATTGCACGGCCTATTTCTGTGCCGAAGAAATGATTCAGCTCCACGAAGGAGATCACGTTTTGATCCACGCAGCAGCAGGAGGAGTAGGAACAGCACTCGTCCAATGGGCGAAGCATCGCAATTGCGTTATTTTCGGAACAGCCAGCGAAAGCAAATTTGAGCACATCAAAAAACAAGGCGTTCATCATCCCATCAATTACCGAGAAAAGGATTTCTATTCTGAAATAAAAGCCAAAATTGGCGAGCGAGGATTAGATGTGGTCTTCGATGCCATCGGCGGAAAAACCTTCAAAAAAGGGTGGAAGCTCCTAGGATCGGGTGGAAGAATTGTGGGCTTTGGAGCATCTGACTTAACGGGCTCAAAAACCCCTTTTGGCAAACTAGGAACTGTTCTAGGCTTTGGTCTCTGGCATCCCGTCCAATTACTCACCTCATCAAAATCAATGCTAGGCGTGAACATGCTGCGCATTGCCGATGACCGACCCGCCTCGTTTCAACGCGTTTTCCGAAAAGTGATCGAGCATACAGAGTCTGGTGTTTTTGCACCAGTGGCTTCCCAAGAATTTGCATTCGAAGACTTGCCAAAAGCACATGATTTCCTCGAAAGCAGAAAGTCCATCGGAAAAGTGAGCGTCCGCATTTATTAAATACTAAAAGTGCTCTCCTTTGGAAAAAACATTTATTAACAACGCATAAAAAGGGACATCATAGGCTTTCGCCCGCAAATAGGAATAATAGGTCACCACTTGCGAATCTTCCAATGCTTGCTCCTCAACTTGCAGGGCAGTGTCTATCTCATTGGCCAAACTTTCGGGCGTCAACCATTCTGGGTCTTTGAAATATTTCTTCAAGAAGTACATATATTTCAATGCGCGACCAAATGCAGCCACATCCTTCAAATCGCTAAATTGCCGCTCGATCGAGCGCATACGATTCAAAACCAAATCTTCATTTCCTAATTCGAAATGCGTAATTATTTCAATCAGAAATTTCTTGAACAACCATTCCCTTCCCATTTTTTTCGCTAAGAAATGATCGGAATGATTTATTGCTAAATAAATATCTAAAACTTCCTCATAGCGTTCTAGGCAAAACAAGCAAAGCGATAGCTGCATGCGCATATTCAAGCGCTGCTGTTCGGTATAAAAATCCGTTTTCTTCAAAGCAGGCTTCAATAATTCAACAGCCTGTTCTGCCTGGCCTTGATAGAGTTGAACCGCTGTTCGCAACATCAATGCCTTGGGCTGTAAAATCTTTAAGTAACGGCGAGCGGCATTTTCTAAACTTTCTTCTAGCTGCTGCAAATATTCCGCGCAAGTATCGAATTCCCATGCGCGATAAAATACATGACTGAGCATATATAAAAGCTGCGAGCGGAAATAAGCGTTTTGCTGAGAAAACCCTTTTTCCCATTCGAAGCGTTCAAACTCAGACTTCAAGAAATTGGGAAAAGCGCCAATTTCATTTCTTCCCAAATAACTACTTCTCACCAAAGACATTACGGTAAAAAATAGTTTTGGACGTTTTCGGTATTTATCAGACAACTCAAATTCTGCAATCACCTCTTTGACCATGGTATCGAGATCAGTCTCCACACCATGCATTTGTTGGGCATTCAAATGGTAACCAATTTTTGCCAAAGCCAATTCCGCTTGCTCGTCTTCCCGTCGATGAATTCTACTTTCTTGGTAAGCTCTCAATATTTCTGGATAATCTGCACCCACATGATAAGGTGCTTGCTCCAACATCTTTAAATAAATCTGTGTGAGAATGGCATAATCCTCACTTTTCTGCCCGAGACTCTCTGCTTTCTTTAAATAAAACCATGCGCTGTCATCACTTTTTCGATGAAATAAATGTGTGGCCAATCCTAAGAGTTGACTGGCTTCGGCGCCGCCCGTTTCGTCAATTTCCAAATTGCGAATAAATACATAATCCATCAAATGGCGACGAAGACGTTTGCGCAAAGCATGGTAAGCAGTCTTGCTGCTCGTTTTACCATAAAGCTTATGCATAAGGACTTCGGCCTTCAGTTCTTTTGGTCCCGCTAAGAGTTCAAATAACTCCAAATCTTTGCGGCCTTTTCGTTTCCGCATCCGATTCACGAAATGCCCAAATTCCTTTTTTTCCTCCGCAGAAAAGCTATCCACCAAGTTTTTGATGTGATCCATAAAGGTCCTTTTTGTTGGCTAATAAATAATTGGTAATGAGTTATTTAGTAGTTCCTTTTCCCTAAAGATAGAGTCTGTTTTGTGATTATTTGGTATAAGCTCAAAAATGGAAAGTTAAAAGACGTTTTTGAGACTATAAAAGATTGATAATAAATAGTTTAAAGGCTATTTCGTATTTGTTTAAAGTCTGTTTTTGGGGAATTGCTGTTCGTTTGCAAGCGAGAAGGAGTGGCATATTTGAATCGACAACGAAAGGAATCGATCAGTGCAAAAAAAATAACGATTGATCCACCTTTTTTGCCATCAAAAACTAAAAACCTTTAAGCATGAATTTCTTAAAATTAAATAAGCGCGTAACCAGACTTGATTCATTTATTAAGCCTCTATTTCTTTTGGCTTTCTTTTTTATTGCTGCATTAGCCACTCCTGGAAGCCTTTTAAATGCACAAGATATAGAAAGCGAAGCGGTGAGTCAATTGGGACAAAACTATGAGATCGTTTTGAACAGCGGTAAGGTGTATCGTGGAAAATTGATTGGAAATACGGGGTCAAAATTCGAATTAGAATTGGTCGACGGTGTCAAAATTACCATCCCTTTAGAGGAAGTGAAAAGCCTACGCCTGATTCGAGGTGAAGGAGACTTGTCGGACTTTTCAGAGGAAACACCTTACGATAATGCCAGTCGAGTGCGGTACTTTCTAAGTCCATCGGGCTACGGCTTAAAGGCAGGTGAAGCCTACTATCAGAACTCTTATTTAGTAGCCAATTTGTTTCATGTTGGAATCACCGACAACTTTAGCATCGGCGGTGGATTTGACCTACTGAGTGTATCGCAAGGCGAACCCAATTTCATGATAATGCCGCGTTTTTCGCTTGAAATCGCAGAGGAACTGCATGCTTCGGTGGGCTTTTCTTACTTGCACGTTATTTCTTGGGATTTTGGTGTAGGCTACGGATTTGGTAACCTAACCATTGGTTCTGACTTGAGCAACATTACCGTAGGTGCGGGTTACGGCTTTAACACAGAAGGCGGTGATCCTATCGGGATGCTTACGTTGGCGGGAACCTATCCGCTTTCTCGACGCGTCAGTTTCCTCACAGAAAACTATTTCGCTTTTTCGGATGGCAGTACTGAATTTATTGCTTCTTACGGATTGCGTTTCCAGGCCGATCGTTTGTCTGCCGATGTTGGTCTCTTTAATAATGATGACATCGCCCAAACGCTTGCCATAGGAATTCCCTATGTAGGATTTGCTGTTGCATTTTAGTAATAAAAAGGACTAAAGATCCAAACTACATTTTAGTTCTGGGGCATTCCAAAATACTTTCGCCAAGTGGAGGAATGTCCCAGTTTTTCTTTTTATTGCTATAGATTAAATGATTCAGTATTAGTTACTAAAACGGAGAATCATTTAGTAAGCGCTTCTTCAATAGCAACTTGTACAAACTGATTCAATGACTTTCCCTTTATTAATGCCATTTTGTAAGCTTTCGCATGTAGCTCTGGACCCACTCGAACATTAAATGTACCCTTGAAAGATTTTAGAGGACTTTTATCAAGTTCAGCACAGAGTTCGAAGTAATCTTCAACAGCATCTTCGAAGGCTTGTTTCAATTCAAGGACACTTTCACCTTCGAAAGTAACAAGATCATTAATTCCCTCAATCTTGCCATAAAAAACAGAATCCTCACTGGCGTAATGAACAGACCCAATAAATTCTTTGTATAATAATTTGTCTTTCATATCAATTTTCGGTCTTTGAGCTCATTGATAAGTAACTTCTTGGCATAGGCTTTTAGTTCATTACCAGGATGTGGTTTATGAAGTCTTATTATATGGGAAGTTTCGTCATTCACAAAAGCTACTCTGGAGCCAGATGTGCGTCTTTTTTCACTTTTTCGATAACCCATTCTAGCTAGTAGATATAGGACTTCTTGATATTTAATCTGTGCGTCTCTATTGAGCAGTTTCGCTATTAGTTTTTCGTACTTACTCATGTCGTTCAAAGATAAGATGAACAGTCGGAATTTGCAACTATTAATTAGTTGCAGGTCAACTATTTGCTAATCTAAACTCTTGTTTCACCAAAGCGACCACAATAACTATTTCAATGATAAAGTATAAATAGCCATATACACTAATCTCTGCACGATAAATAAACATAAGTCCGATTGTTACTAAACAAAAGAGGAGGTTCGCAATGGCAATGGCTTTCAAATAAACGCGCCAATTCTCTGGTAATAAAAGAGTGAGCGTAGTGGAATAGAGGAAGAATAAAAAGGCAATACCTCCCAAGAATTGGAGAATGCTTATAGGGATACCGATGAAGTCGCCAAAAAAAGGCAAAATGAAACCGTGACCAAGGGCACTCGCGAAAGCTCCTACTGCATCTATGAAAAAGATTTTCCTAGGAGAAAGTGCGTTCATATACGGAAGTACTTAGCATCTATTTGGAGCGGCGTTCAATTTCATCTCGGATACGAGCAGCGCCTTCGTAATCTTCATCATTAATAGCTGTTTCCAGAAGAACTTGCAGTTTTTTTATACTGAACCGTTCAAGGTCGCTAGTTCCTTCTTTTTCAGGACTCGCCTGAGGTTCGCTGCGTTCATCACTCGGTTGACCAGCGATAAAATCGGGAGCAATTCCTGCTTCTTCCATGATCTTTTCGGTGGTATAAATCGGACATTCGAATCGAACCGCCAAGGCAATAGCATCAGAGCTTCTAGAATCAATCTCGAACAGCTCACCATTCTTCCGACAGATCAGCTTCGCGTGAAACACATTTTCGAGCAAGGCTGAGATGATGACTTCTTCGATCATGATATCAAACTGGTCGCAAAGGCCCTTCATTAAATCATGTGTGAGTGGGCGACTAGGGGTAACGCCTTCCATCGCCACTGCAATCGATTGAGCTTCGGGTGTACCTATGACAATCAATAGTTTACGTCCGCCGGTAACTTCTTCCAGAATCACCGCATAAGATTGAGATTGCGTGACTCTATTGGAAAGATCTAAAAGTTCGAGTTCTATTTTCTTCATAATGGCGCTAGCCTTGGTCATACAAAGATAGTCCACTCTGAAACAGCTTTTACATCATTTGTAAGATAAATCTGTTGGGATTCTAGTGTGACTGGGATTGCTAGATGATCCAATCGGGCTTTTATGCGTTATTTCTTCATAAAGGTCATCAAGCGCGTAAGTTTTCACCCCCTTTTTGGACAATCTATTGCACACACGAATCGATACTAATAGATGGAGAAATCTTATTCATCACACTAATTCAAATTTTTCATTTTTCTTCATTGGCTGTAAATGTGCTAGTTATACCCTAAATTTAGTCCGATGTCTAGATTCGCCCTTAGCCTCATTACTGTTCTTGTAGTTCTGACTACATCTGCCCAAGACACGCTCAGTACCTTCACCTATTTCAATAAAACGTATGGTGGAGAAAATGAAAACTGGAGTACCAGAGTCGGAATAGAGACAAACAGAGGTTACATGGCAATTGGTTTTTTGGGAACAACAGGCCCAGATCAATTAAATCTAAGACTACTAGATAAAACTGGGGAAGTTGAAGAGGTTTACCCCTTCACGCCAGAGGCAAACTTTGACAATTGTGATAGCGGTGCAAATACTCGGAAGTTAAACGATTCTACATTTATATATATCAACTGTTTTCGAAAGAATGCCTGGGATTCATCAGATCTAGATATATACTTTGTAAAGGCAAACTCCAATGGTGATATAATGCAGACTTCTGTCATAGCAGAC
>CALFBW010000359.1 GCA_937951415.1 uncultured Chitinophagales bacterium
GCTTTGCAAGGTTCATCGAAAGATGATGAAAAGGGAACACGGTGAAAATCCGAGACAGTACCCGCTGCTGTAATCTTCGCTAAGCGATTTGCAATGACCACTGATTTATTATCGGGAAGGTGCAGATCAGGAAGAGAGTCAGAAGACCTGCCTAGCAACATAACAGCAAACTCCGGGATTAGAGTGCAGCGATTGACCAACACCTCCTCGGTGTTCGTACGTCTATGCATGAATCCTTTTGTCACGATTCATGAAATACTTTCTGCACTTATTGGTTTTACTTTCCTGCATAAGCTGCTATGCCCAGGATGCTGCAGATACCATCCAAGTACCTGAAATCGTGGTTTTAACAACTGCTTCGACAAGCATTACTTACGCGCCTGACACCACCCTCATTTTTAGTAGTCTCCCACAAACAGATGAATACCTTTCGAAAAAGGAAGCAGGTATTTTTATTAAAAATTACGGAGCGGCCAGTTTGAGCTCGCTTTCTGCAAACGGTCTTCCAGGCGAGCAACAGTTGATTTACTGGAATGGCTTGAAGATCAACTCTGTCATGAATGGTATTTTAGATCTGAAGCTCCTTCCTACCGGGAATTCAGAATCCATTCAATTTGATCGTGCGAATAGTCAATCTGCCGGGGGAAGCCTGCAATTCGATAACAAAATTGATTTTAATAATCGGACTGCAGTGGGTGTCAGTTTTGTTGGCGCTTCTTTTAACACAATAGGCTCCCGCGTCGCAAGCAGTTGGTCAAATGATCGAAACTTTGTTGGATTTCAAATCTTATCTCAATCGAGTGAAAACGATTTCTCGTATAGAAATCGAGCGCAGATTGGAAAACCAACCCTAAAGCTAGAACACGCTGCTAGTCGTTTAACAGCATTTCAAATTTCTGCTGGTCACCAAATAAAAGATTCTACTACTATCAAGTTCTTTGCTTGGTATCAAAAGTCGGAAAGGGAATTGCCAGCGACTATGGTGGAGAATTATAGTTTAGCTACTCAAAACGATCAACATTGGCGACAAATTTTTTCTCTAAATAAAAGAAGGGGCAGTTGGCAGTACGATTTAAGTACTGCTTGGCAATGGGAAGAAATCATTTATAGTGACCCGCAAATTGACTTATTGGCCAATAATCGAGCGCATACTTGGACACAAAAAGCTAAAGCCTCTTTTAATAAAAATAAAATGCGAACGAGTCTGCGTTTCCGCAGTGAATATTCTCGTGCACGCGCAGATAATTATGGTGTTGCTGTGGTGACTAGAAGTATCCTTGAAGGAAAGTGGAGTTTTCAATACGCCTTTAACGCAAAGATCAAATTAAAGGCAATGAGCGAAGGCGTTTATTACAATAATAAATTCTACTTCTTGCCAAGCCTGAGTTCTTCTTTTAAATATCTTTTGAAAAATTGGCGCTTCTTATGGAAGCAAACAGCCCGAATTTCTGTAGGAAGGCACTTTCGAGCACCGAGCCTAAACGACCATTATTGGGTTCCTGGCGGGAATCCATCGCTCGGTCCCGAAACCGGTTGGAAAGCAGATTTAAACATTAAAGGGGAAATGCAATTGAAGGGCTTGGTCTTTCGACAAGAACTCGGCTTCTTTTTCAGGGACATCGCTCATCGAATTTTGTGGCGTCCTGGCAATGGTTTTTGGTCGCCCATCGATGCGGGGACCGTGGAAACCAAAGGTTATTCTATAGGCTTAAACCTCGGAAATAGGTTCTACTTTAATCGGGTCAATTGGAAGATCACTGGGAATTACAGCAGAACAATTGCTCGTGTAAAATCCTCAGATATAATTGGTGACGCATCCATTGGAAAGCAGTTAATTTATACCCCTGAGCACAGACTTTTATTGTCATTAAGTACATCCTATCGAGAATTCGACTTGGAGTATCACCATGATTTCACGGGCAGCTATTTTATTAGCACAGACAACTTCTCCGAACAAGAAGCTTATCAACTGGGTCAATTAGATATTAAATATAGTTTGCCGAAAAAACGGAGTAAGTCCTTGGGTTGGAGCTTTGGCCTTTCAATTAAGAACATCTGGGATGAAGACTATGAGGTTTTACCTTTTCGTCCTATGCCCGGTAGATCCTTTCACTTGTCTGCTAAAATGAAATTTATTCATAAAAAATAATTCTATAAATATTTAATTAAATGAAAATTAGAAACTTTAAGTCCCTTGTATTGGCTGCTCTAGTGGCAATTACATTTAGCGCTTGTTCCGATGATGAAGGGCCCGCCGGAGTAGAAATCGAATTAGAAGACAGCCATGTATTGGTTCTAAATCAAGGCAATTTCATGTCTGGGAATGCCAACATAAGCGCTTACGACAAAGACAGTGAAGAAATCATCACCAATGTGTTTTCTGAAGTCAATTTGCGTCCTCTTGGAGATGTAGCTCAATCAGCAGTGGCTCATAATGATGCTATTTATGTGGTAGTGAACAATAGTGGCAAAATCGAGAAAGTGGAAATGGATGATTTCAGTGAAGAAGCTACGATTACTGGATTTGTTTCTCCTCGTTTCATGTTGCCGGTAGGTGATGATCAAGCTTATGTAAGTGATCTTAGCTCTGGTTTTGTTGCTGTTGTAGATTTAGAAGAAAATGCCATTATTGATTCAATCGAAACGGGTGACTACACAGAACAATTGGTTCAACGCGAAAATGATGTATTGACTAACCTACCGAATCAGAATGCAGTTGCTGTAATTTTGGGAGGAACGGTAACTTCAACGATTTCAACTCCAGGATTCGCTGTTCAAATGACACAGACGGAGGACGGAAAAACTTGGGTATTGTGTCAGACTGTTCAATATGACAATTCCAGCCTGGTTTTGGCGCAGATTAACCCTGGCTCTACCACTGTAGATGCTTCTTACACTTTTGCTGGAGGCACGACTTTCGGGACTAGCATCAAGTCATTTGAGAATACCTTGTACATACTAGCAGGAGATTTGTTCAAATTTGGGCAAGGCGATGATGCTCCTTCCCTATTGGTCAGTGGAGAAAACAAGGCATTTTATAGTCTAGGAGTTGACCCTTCGAACGAAGAGATTTATCTTGGCGACGCAGTTGATTATGCCCAAAATGGCGTAATTTACCGCCATAGTGCTTCAGGGGAGCTTATTTCAAGCTTTGCTTCTGGAATTATTCCTGGAGAGTTTTATTTTTACGAGTAGAAACATACAAGATAACATGTCACAAAAGAGTAATCAGAAGTTTGGAATCATCAGTTTTATGATCATTCTAGCCGCAATGAGTCGCCTGCTTCCGCATCCGCCCAACTTTACCGCTTTAGGAGCGCTTTGCTTGTTTGGAGCAGCTTACTACAGCCGTAACTGGTTGGCTTTGGCAGTACCTGTTCTCGCTTTCTGGCTGAGTGATTTGGTATTGAACAATGTGGTATATGCAGAGTATTACGAAGGTTTCACTCTGTTCACAGGTACGTTTGCTTGGTCGGCCTTGGCCATCGCTGTAATGGTGCTTTTTGGAAGAACGATCATGCAGAAAGTAAGTGCGAAATCAGTTCTAGGAGGAACTTTAGGAGTAAGCTTGATTTTCTTTGTAATAAGCAATTTCGGCAGCTGGGCATCAGGGGCAATCTATCCGATGAACGGAGCAGGTTTGTTGGCTTGCTATACGGCAGCAATTCCATTCTTCCTTAACAGTCTACTAGGGAATTTACTTTTCTCTGCAGTGATGTTTGGAAGCTACGAGTTAATCTTGAAAAAGAGCCCTGCATTGGAATTGAGCTAAAACACCAGCTAGTTTCACTAGTAATAAATAAGAAACGAAGCGTTAGAAGCCGGGGTGAAAACCTCGGCTTTTTTTGTTGTTGAAACCTAAGAATTCTCCCTAATGAGCATGAACCACTTTGCTAAAAGAGAAAGAACTACTTTTTAATTAGATATTAAAAACATACAATATAAAAAGTGATGCATCAGGCATATGCCTAATTGATTACTGGATCAAAAGGAAACTAAAAAATCGCTGAACTCATATTACCATTTCACATTTCTACACCCCACACATTTAAAAAGTATCCAGTGATCCTAAATCTAGCAATCCCAATTTCAAAAACAGATATTAACAGTCACAAAAACCAATTTTATTAAAATGATTGCAATAATAAAATACTGAATGTCACAAGATATTTCTATCCTATCTAGTTGCGATCAAGATCATCAAAAAAATTGATAGGCATTTCATCTAAGCCCGAGTTATCTAAAATCGATATTTAGACCCCCAATAACGTAAGTAATCGGCATTCCAAAGGCCAGCCCCTCAATACCGAAACCTGTCAGCTTTCCTTTCACCAATCCAACTAATTGCCCATTTTCTGTAACGATTGCTCCTCCTCCAAAACCTGGGCTAATTTTGGCATCTGTTTGCATCAATTTTGTCCCATTTCCAACTTTCCGAAGACCAGAAACTATTCCTTTCGAAACGCTCTGCCCGAGATCTGAAAAGCTAGGTGTTCCAATAGCATATATTTCCATTCCAATCGATTCGTCTAAATCAAAATCACCATCACTTAAAGTATAAAACTCTCCCCCTTCAAATTGGAGGACAACGAGCTCTTCCTTCTTACTAATGCGGAGCACCTTTGCATCATACCGGCTTCCATTCGACAAGATAATTTGCAAATGCTCGTTTTTCACCTCAGGTACATAAGAAGTGATCACGTGACCTTCGTCCGAGATAATACAACCGCTTCCATATTTTTCGCTCTTATAAATCACAGTGACGCAGGCTTGTAAAGCTTCATCCAAACTAGTTGCTATTTTGGTCCCACTATTAACTTGCAAACTTTCTGCCTGTATTTTTTCACTCTCTTCCTTTATGCCCTTAAGTAAATCTGTGAACTCTACACTTTTTAAAAATTCTGATAAACAATGTAATACTGCATCTCTTACTTGAGGTGGAATACCACTTTCGTATGGAACCCCTCTTCGATAAAATATTCTAGGACTTTTAGTAACCAATTCCATTAACTGATCACCATAAACGTCAAGGACTACCCATCGCATTTCTAGTTCTAAACCATCCGACCATCTTCTATCATCTTCGTAATAGATGTCAGAGCCAACCTTATACTTTTTGTAAGATAAAATTTCAGGGGCTAATCTAAAATCTGTTTCGTAACGCACGTCTAGTTCGCTACGAGTAGAATCTCGTTTAAGGTTACAAGTCTCAATAGCAGCAGTAAATTGTTCCTCCCAAATATCTTTAGAAATACGTAAAATATTTGCAGCTCCTAAGTAAGAATTCACGTTAGGAAAGTAATTATCCCTTCTTTCATACCATCCTAAGTAAGGGCCGTCTTTTCTGAATGCAGCAGGCGTCTTTTGATAGCTCGTAAAATCCCAATCCTCATTCCACTCTAGATCACTAAGTCTGAAATTTAATTCCCGATCACCATTCGTCTGATAATAGGAAACATCCTCTCGGTCTTCAAAAAGTGATGTGATCGACACTTCACCCTTTTTCTCCGATATCGCAGTCTCCGGAATATATCCGACTCTACTTCTTCGAACTTCTTTATAACCCTTGTATTTCGGCAAGAAAAGATTCCCCTCACTTGGTTCCACTTTCTCCCCGTTTACTTGATAAACATAATCAGAAGGTGCATCACTGGTTTGTGCTTGCGCAACAATTGTTAAAGCTAGTACCATAAAAATGAGAATCCATTCTTTCCCTTCCACCATGTATTTCATAAGCTAAATCTACTCTAAATTTTCTCTATGACTAAACTAAAAGATTTCATTCTAAAAGTACAGGAACTCATCGTCATCAATTACTCGAAGATTATCCGATTCATTGGCCTTTAAATATATCATATTCAAAAATAGCCTCCTACAAAAACAGAACGATCACAGAAGAAAGCAATTCTATTACAGATATTCAGCAGCTCCACATAATCTGAAGCTGAATCAAGTTGTACCTTCTTTCCTTCCTCTAAGTTCAAAACTACATCGTAAGATGGGAATTCCGGATCAAAATTTTTAGAAAGGGCAAAGTAGATAGAAGAGATTTCACCTCGCGTTGTTTTCTTTTCATTTGTCAAAAGTTCAACTGAAGCATCTCTATTAACAATACAAAGGTCTACTTCCTCTTCTCCATTTTCGCCCTTGAATAAAGACCAAAATATCTCCAGTAAAAAAAATATCCCAATAGCCGACGAAAATTTTTCAAGCAGGGAAACATCAGCTAAATCACTCACAACAAAAAGAGCGATCAAGAGCAAAACAATCAAAAATCCCACAGAGGCGAAAAACTTAATCTTACTGACTTTACGCACTTTTACCGTCTTCCTTATCACAAGTTCATCGGCTACTTTTTTCACAGTCCAACTTGACTGAGCTTTCAGATTCCAAGCCTCCATGTCGATATTCTCTGTGTTCCTTTTTATTTTTTATTCTGAGCATATTCGAAGAACTGCTTTTGGATGGACTCATGGAAAAAGTGGGGATAGCAATAAATAAAAGATCGCTCTCGATCCGTTAAGAAATCAAATTTTACATTTTGTCTCACGTCTCAAATTTTATTCCCAATTACGCAAGTAGCTTCTTGGTTCAGCCCCCTATAATTCAGACAATCGATTACAATAGTTATAAAAATACTGTTTATTGA
>CALFBW010000360.1 GCA_937951415.1 uncultured Chitinophagales bacterium
TTTCTCCTGGAACGGTCGAGGATAAATGGCCTGATCTTTCAGCTCGGAACGAAATCGACCCGACCAATTCACCTTGAGATTGTCTCGAATTTTCAAAAGCAAATCCAGCTTCTCTTTGAAAAGCGCATCGTAGTCCGACAAGGCATACCCAAACAAAGCGAAAGCCTCAGTAAAAGAACCTCGACCTACCACCATTTCCATCCTTCCCCTTGAAATCAAATCCAAGGTGGCGAAAGCTTGAAAAACACGTACAGGGTCCGCTGCGCTCAAAAGCGTAACCGCAGATCGCAGTCTAATCTTTTTCGTTTTAGCTGCCGCTGCAGCCAAAATCACTGTAGGCGCTGAATCTAAAAAATCTGCCCGATGATGTTCCCCGATACCAAAAATATCCACTCCCGATTTGTCAGCAAATTCAATCCGTTCCAGCAATTCAGCCAAGGACTGCGCATCCTCTTCCGCGGTCTTACTTCCCTGCTGTGGAGATGCTGCAAAACTGTCTATTCCAATTTCCACCTATCCCAAGTTTTCTTGAAACTGCTCAATTTTATTCGCTAAATCCTGTGCAAGCTCAGGGTCTTTTATTCCTGCTTCCGAGAAATTTTCATGGAAAGAAGGCAAGGAAAAATCGGCGAGAACATTTCCTCCAAAATGGGGCAACAGGTCTTTTACCGTCCGCAAAACATTTGCAGCACCTCTTCCTCCTGGGGAAGCAGACAACAAAAACATCGGCTTGTCCTGCCAAATTTTCATCTCTTCACGTGAAGCCCAATCCCATACATTTTTAAATGCAGTCGTAACCATACCATTGTGCTCCGCCAGTGAAATCACTAATCCATCACAATTTTCTATGAGCTTCTTAAAAGCAATCGCTTGAGCTGGAACCCCACTAAGTACTTCCAAATCAGAACTATAAAGTGGCAAATCGTAATCATTTAAGTCAAGTAATTGCACTTCTACATTCTCCAATTTATTTGCCACATAAGCAGCAAATTTTTTATTAATTGATTGCTTACTATTACTTGCACCAAAGGCTATTATCTTCTTCATTTCCATTTATTTTTTAATCACGTTTGTGTTAATACATTCTTCTTTTCTTGGCGATTTTTATTGCTTTTGCTTTGGAATAAATAATAAATAATATAGCTGCAAAAAAGGGAAGCATAGGAATTTTGTATCGAGCTAAGGCACCAAAATTAAAGCTAGTGAATCCTGTAATAAAAGCAAACGAGAGCAGAAAAAATAGAAACCCCAACAAGGCTGGATGACTTAAAACTATCTTCATACTTCGAAATATTCCAGATCGAAGAACGACAAATAAAGTCAGCAAAAAAAATATTGCACTTTCGAAAAAACTAGGCACCATAATGGGCGCTCGAATCTCTGTTATATAAGGACGAAACAATGCCACATTAATTGCTGCGGGAACTTTCTTTAATATCCCGAAGAAACTAATCTCAATTTCGCCGAGATTGTAGTAAGAGTTATTGGCACCTGCAATAACCTCATGCCAAAGCTGGTAACGCGTAGCCACAACAAATTGATCTACGAGCATTAAGCCAGCTGATTTTCCAAACAATGCAAAACTTAGTAATAGCACAGGAGCTAAGAAAATACTACCTACGATTAGATAAAACACTCTAGTAGACCAGCGCCTCGACTTCATCCAATAATGAAGTGTAAACCATATAAAAAAACTCGGTAAAAGTGCAAAAAGGATATAGATCTTCACATGTGCCATAGCATACAAGCTCCCGAGCAAAAGCAAGGGCGCCAAGAAAAAACTCTTTCTCTTAATAAATGAAAAATAAAATCCTGCCAACGCAAAACCCAAGCAGGCAATCATCATCGTATCTTTCATGATTCCAGAGCCCCAAAAAAATACCGAAGGAATCATGAATACAGAAAAAGCCATTTGCCATCTGTGCCCAGGAAATACATTGTCGAACACACGAAACATACACCACAATCCGAAGGTTGAGCAAGATGCAAATAACGCCGTCGTGCCCCAGATAGAATTATAACTCAACAAATTAAAAACAGCACAGATTTTTATTAACAAAACTGTAGTCGGATTGTCAAATTTAGAAAGCAACTCTACATAAGCTACGCTGTAGTCTTCACTTCCCGTATTCAGTAGATCAAACAAAGCTGAGGGGCGCTGAATAATCTCTTGACTTAACCATTGTGCCTCGGAAAAATAGAACAAGGTATCGCCACTGCCATAATGAAAAGAATAAATGGCGGTGAAGGCCAAACCTCCAAAAAGCTTCAAGCCCAGCGCAGGATATAAATACCAGCCTTCTGAACGACCTCGATAATAAATTTGCTGTACCATGAACGCCAAAGCGAATGCTACCGCAATCCAAAATCCCATCGATATAAAGTCGCTCAGTGTCATTAAATCTACTAGCTAAACTAAGGCGGTATTTTGGCTTTTATTGCTTTCTAGTAAAAATGAAGAACAGTACTGCGCAAAGTTGCCGCAGTGGATGCCCAAAAGAGCAAGACCTTTTCAAGGGAATGGGATAAATCTCGCTATCTTGCAGCCGCTTTAAAACAGCTATGCCTAAACTACTACACATTGTCAACCGCCTCAACATTGGCGGGCTTATATATCAGCCTGCTTACCTTACTAAATACCTACGTCCGGAATTTGAGACTTTTTTAGCGGCAGGATTACACGAAGACAATGAGGCGAGTTTTGATTACTTCTTAAAAGAAACGGGAGTGGAACCTCTCCTAATTCCTGAAATGCAGCGGGCAATTCGACCCGCTCAAGATCGAAGAGCCTATCGCGCGCTGAAGGAATTGATTCAGAAAATCAAACCAGACATAGTGCATACGCATGCTGCCAAAGCCGGTGCCTTGGGCCGACTAGCAGCGGCAGCTTGCGATGTTCCAGTGATCATGCACACCTTTCACGGGCACGTTTTTCATTCGTATTTCAACCCAGTAAAAACCCGCTTCTTTTTGGAAACGGAGCGCTATTTGGCAAAGAAAAGTCACGCCATCATTGCAGTGAGCGATCTGCAAGGCAAAGACTTTCGAGAGAAGTATCTCTCTAGAGCAGCTGACAAAATCAAGGTAGTAGAGTACGGCTTCGAATTGGAAAAGTTTGCACAAGCCCGAATTGATTTTCCTTTGCAATTTCGCAAGGCATGGAGCATTCCTGATGAAGCAATTACCATCGGAATCATAGGTCGAGTAGTGCCCATAAAAAACCACAGCTTGTATCTAAAAGCATTTTCGGAAGTCAAAACGAAAAGCAATCAACTGATTCGAGGAATCATTGTCGGCGATGGTGAAGAACGAGCAGCCATGGAAAGCCTCTGCGACGAGCTTGGCTTGAGTCACGGCTCTACAGGTGATGCTGGAGCACAGTGCGATATTGTCTTTACTTCTTGGCAGAAAGACATTGATATCGTGTTAGCAGGTCTGGACATTGTTTGTTTAACTTCTTTGAATGAAGGAGCGCCTGTAAGTTTAATTGAGGCACAAGCAGCTTCTCGGCCAATTGTAGCCACAGATGTTGGCGGCGTAAAGAACGTCATAGTAGAAAACGAAACGGCGCTTCTAGCACCTTCCAATGATATTGCGAAGGTCAGTAGTCAAATATTGAGATTATTGCGCGAACCCGTCACCAGAACCCTTATGGGTGAAAAAGGATTTAAATACGTAATCGACAGATTTTCAGTTAATACGATGGCCAAAGCAATGCGGAAAATTTATCTAGAACTTTTAGAAAGGTCAGTAGTCTAAAAGTCATTTTTAATTATTAATTTTGTGTTCGCGTGGGTGTAATTACTGAAACGCTTCTCTGAAATGACGAATGTAGTGCCAACAAGTCTAGAGTCAATAGTTCCCATCTTAGTCGTAACCTTTTTGGTTGCTTTAGCCGCTTCTCTAGTGGTTGGACGCTTATTGCTCCAGTACCCTTCCAAACTACTTATGGGAAAAAGTATCGATCCAGACGCTTTGCGTTGGACTAGTACTTCAAAACCTACCTGCGGTGGGGTGCATTTTTACGTAGTTTTTTTGATCGCTACTTCCATGCTATCGATGGTAAGCTATTGGACGGGCATGCAAATCACGAGTCAAGTGCTAGGAATCGTAAGTGCAACTACGGTTGCTTTCTTAGTAGGGATGATCGACGACGTGTATGACGTGAAGACTTCTTACAAATTCGGAGGACAGCTATTAGCAGCACACATCGTTTACTTATCAGGAGTGATTATCGATGTTTCTGGAATTGGATTGGTCAATTATGCTTTCACCATCTTCTGGGTGCTAGCTTGCATCAACTCCATCAACATGATGGACAATATGGATGGAATTGTAGGAACGGTTTCTGTTTCAATCCTATCGGTTTGTTTAGTATCAATGGCATTAACTGGCACTTTAGCAGGTCCTTTGGCCTTGCTCATGGTGGCAGTAATCGGAGCCATTGCAGGATTCATGTTCTTCAATTGGCATCCTGCCACAATGTATATGGGAGATAAAGGGAGTCACTTCTTAGGCGTCTTCCTTGCAGCTGTTGGAGCAATTTACCTTTGGAATTTCCGCGAAGTAGGTGGACCGGCTTTCCAGCCTAAACAATTCCTTCTTCCAATGATGGTTTTCGCCATCCCTATGATTGACACTTTTACAGTGATCTTCCGTCGCTTGCGAGCAGGACGTTCACCCTTTATCGGTACCTACGATCATTTAACACACAATGTGGCTTTCTTAGGTTTCAAAGACAACAAAGTAGCCATTATATTTGCTTGTGTTTCGGGACTGACTTTTCTAGGAGGCATCTCCATTTTGCAGCAAACCCCTTACTGGCAGACCAGTGATACCAGCTACTATGCAGGAATGATTTTCTTATTGTTCCTCGGTTTTCAATCGGTTTACGTACTAAATGGTCGTTTCTCTGTTAAGCATGCCGAAAAGAAAAGCATCACTGAAGACAAGGCGGTCCTTCAGATGAGTAATGAAAAGTCTTTGGAGGAAGTCCGAAGCAAATCAGCCATCTAATTGCCTCGCATGAACTTCCTAGCTGTATTCATCGGTGGTGGTCTGGGAAGTCTTTGTCGATACGGCATTTCACAAATAAGTTTCCCTTACTTCCAACACTTCCCCATAGCAACATTAACAGCCAATGTTTTGGCTAGCGCGTGCTTAGCATTCATAGTAGCCGCTTTGGCTTTAAAAGCACCTAACGAATCGCAGCAGTTTTGGAAACTCCTCTTAGCCACGGGCTTTTGTGGCGGATTCTCCACCTTTTCCACCTTCAGCTTAGAGAGCTTCCAACTACTTAAAAACGGACAAACCACACTAGCAATCGCTTACATTTTTATTAGCGTAACACTTTGTTTACTCGCTTGCTTTCTCGCATGGAAACTTTTGCGCTAACCAGAAAGATTCATTCACGTATCTTTAAGCAGCTAATCTTTATACCTTGGAAGTCGACCCAAAAATAAAAGAGCGCTTAGACGTTCTGCAAGAGAAATACGCCGCAATGGGGCAAGACATGAGTTCCTACTTAGACGGACTCATTTATGCCGATGTTTTGCGCTATTGGGATTACATCCACCTCGATGTACTCTTGAACTTGCAAACTCCGCGAACGCCTTTCCCCGATGAAAATATTTTCATCATTTATCACCAAATTACGGAGCTTTACTTCAAGCTGATTCTTCAAGAAATTAACATTCTTTCCGACGATCTTGATCTTGATGGAAAAGAATTTAACCGAAGAATGACGCGTGTGAACCGCTATTTTGATCAGTTGATTCAGTCTTTTGATATTATGGTGGAAGGTTTGGACCAGCAGGAATTCCTGAAGTTTCGAATGTCCCTACTCCCTGCCAGTGGTTTTCAATCTGCGCAATACCGTAAAATCGAAATCTGCTCTACCGACATCCGTAACTTGGTCCATCACTCGGTGAGAGATCAATTGGAAAAGAGCGATGATTTGGTCGAGAAATACAGTTACCTCTATTGGAAACGCGGTGCAACGGAACTCGCAACGGGAAAGAAAACCCTCACCCTCAAGCAATTTGAAGAAAAGTACAGTGACGAATTCAT
>CALFBW010000361.1 GCA_937951415.1 uncultured Chitinophagales bacterium
TCTCGTTCTCCGAAAAACTTACGTGCAGCAATTTCATGAAAACATCCTTGCACTCCCTGTATAACTACTTCCATTACAATTTCATTCAATAAAAAGCGATGCTGATTCTTACTATTTCGTTCACCCAGGGGCAAAAAAAAACGCCCCTAATTGGGACGAACAGCAGTTATCTCTAATCCTTTTATGGATTCAAAGCCTAACTGCACTATGGTAAAAAAAATAGGTCATCATCGTTGTCTAGGACGAATGTATCATTTTGAGAAGAAAAATCAAAGTCCTTTTAGAAAAAAGGCGAGCTTTCTTTCCTTTTATAATAAAAAGCATTTTAAAAGTTGTGTACCCACTTACCGGGCAAACCATCAATTTGCAGCACGACCACTTCATTGGTCTCGTCTTTGATAGAATTCAAATCGAAGCTGACGGGTGTTTCGAAATAAGCGCGACAGGCATCTCCATTCGAATTGTGGATAAGGCGAAACTCCTGAATAGGAACTGGCACCAAGCCGAGGCTGCCTGTTCCAAAACCAACGAATTCGAGGCCTACATCTCCTACTTTCAATAGTTGGAACTCATGCTGTTCGCAACCTCCAGGGTAACCGATAACTAGTTCAAGGCAATCGCCTACAAACTCCACCCCTAGAATCTCGAAACTATCCTCTATTCCATTGTATTCAAAAATCGCATCACTGCAAGAAGGATAAGAAAAGAAGGCAGCGTCCTGATCTTCTAGGTCTTGAGAACATGAAGTATGTGCCAATACAACTACTAACAAAGCTAGAACTCGAACAAGGCTATTCAACTTTTGATTTATCATGCAATTACACTTCTATTAACAACATCGTAAAAAGTGGCTAAAAGGTTGCCACGATCACCTTAATCACAGTGGCAATTGTAATGATTTTCTAAGTCTATCGCCGTGATGACCCTTGTGGTGTTGCCACAATCGGCATAAACAATACGCACATGCTGGCCATCGCGCGTATTCCCTTCTACAGCATAAGAAGGACAAGGACGATCCGCTGGCTTGCTTTTTCTTTTATTAACACGTCCTTCTTTGAGAATTTGATTGATTTCCGCTTCCGAAATATGTCGACAGTCCATGCGACATCGTGCATGTTTACTGTACTTCAAATAGCCATCGCGCAAATCTTCCAAAATTTCTTGATCAGAAGCACTGTTTGGATGCGGAATACCAGAGGAGGAACCACCGGTAAAAAAGTAGAATCCTCCTACCATAGCCACCGCTAATACAAGCACCAACAGGTACATCATAGACTTAAAACCATCCATCGCATTTCTTTTATGGGCTCAAAGTTGCACTTGTTTTGCAATTAATCCCTTTGTTCTAGCTCCTTTTCGATAATTTTGCAGCTAAATCTATTTAGCACATGGAAGCATTTCTAACTGGAGAAGTCTTACTGAGTCTTTTCACGCTCACCTTTATGGAGATCGTTTTGGGCATCGATAACATCATTTTTATTTCGATTGCCTCATCCCGCTTGGACAAAGCAGAGCAAGATCGAGCGACTAAGATTGGTCTCTTCATGGCAATGCTGATGCGTATTGTCTTAGTATTTGGTTTGAGTTTTTTCATTGCTATGAAAGAACCGCTGTTTAGTTTTGAGCTGTTTGGTATCCATGGAGACTTCTCCCTGCAAGCCATTATCTTGATTTTAGGAGGTTTGTTCTTACTGTATAAAAGCACAACGGAGATTCATCATAAGCTGGAAGGACCTACGACGGAAGAGCAATCGGAAGAGTTGGGAGGTGCGAAGAAAACTACGCTAGGGCAAGTCATCTTTCAGATTGCGCTCATTAACCTGGTCTTTTCGTTTGATTCGATTTTGACGGCGGTTGGAATGACCAATGGACTTGCTGATGGCAATACTACGGTAGCGATGGGTGTTATGGTAGCTGGTATTGTGATCTCGATCATCATTATGATGCTTTTCGCAGGACCTGTTGGAAGATTTGTTAATAAACACCCGACGATACAAATGCTAGGATTGTCGTTTTTGATTTTGATTGGATTCATGCTGATTGCGGAAGGAGCGCACTTGGCACATTTGTTTGAGGCTACGATTCCAAAGGGTTACTTATACTTTGCGATTTTCTTCTCTTTAGCAGTGGAAATGATGAACATGCGCATGCGCAAAACGCACAAACCTGTTTCGTTGAAGCAGCAAATGGAGGATAAATAAGCAAATGTCGAAAAAGGCGAGCAAAGGAAGTTTTCTGAAGAAGATATTCCTCACAAACTTCCTGGATATGCTGGGTTTCGGCATGGTCCTACCAGTCTTCGGCTTTCTATTCGAAGAGGTAGCCATTGACGGGCAAGGCGGTATTTTTGCTGCCCTCTACAGCAGCGAAGAGCTCAAGTTCCTTTACTTGTTGATGGTGGGCTCGTACTCCATCGGAACTTGGTTAGGTGCTCCAGTAATCGGCGCTTTATCGGACAAGTTCGGGCGAAAACGGATGTTGCAGTTTACTTACACTTGCAACATATTGTTCTACCTCGTCTTTGTGGCAGGTATTCTAAATGTAAGTTACCCGCTTACCTATCTTGGAAGGGTTTTGGCGGGCTTAACTGGTGGTTCTTTACTGGTAATTAATGCTTCTATCGCCGATGTCAGCGCTCCTGAGGATAAGGCAAAGAACTTTGGAATTACTGGTATTGCTTTTGGTTTAGGAGCCATCATTGGCTCTCTCTTGGGAGGATTTTTGTCTGATCCCTCCAACTCCCCGTATTTCAATGAAGCTGTTCCCGTATTGGTTTCATGCTGTGTCACCTTTGTGAATATCCTCTTTATGACCTTTGTGTTTGACGAGACTTTCGAAGGGATAAAATCTCGAAAAGTTTCCATCTTAACGGGTCCAAAAAATACTTGGAAAGCTTTTAGCAATAAAAGCCTGCGAGACATTTTTATTGTCATCTTCTTAATGACCTTGGCGTTCAATTTTCTCCTTCAGTTTTACCAATTTTACGCCAGAGACACCTTCGGATTCAGCAAAACCGAAATAGGACTTTTGTTGGCCTTTGTAGGCGTTTCGATTGCCATTGCGCAAGGGCTTTTACTTCGATGGGTATCGAACCGTTATGACCCTATAAAAGTGATGGCTGTGGGTTTACCGCTCTTTGCTTGTTCCTATTTATTGCTGCTTGTTCCAGAGACTTGGATGCCTTTCTGCGCGATGACGTTTTTTATGGCTTCCTGTCAAGGCGTCACTTTTCCTACTTCCTTATCGGTGGTCAGCAACTTGGCAGATCACACAGTTCAAGGCGAAACTATAGGTATAAATATGTCCGTCCAATCTTTCGCAGCAGCTACACCAATCCTTATTGGTTTGATTACAGAAATACAATACAGTTTCCCTATGTGGTTTGGGGCCTGTCTGACTTTGGTGGCTTGGTTATACTTTTTGCTTCGATTCTGGTCTAAATTGAAACCAAATTCTTAATTTCAGTGTTGAGGGAATAAGAAGCCTCTTAAAAGGAAAGGTATGGATTCGATTATTTCTGTGTTGATAATGCTGGCTATGATAGCATTTAGTTATTTTTCTTCCAGTAAGGAGAAAAAGAAAAAGCCGAAGCGTAAGCCCCTGCCGAGACCAGTGGTGCAGAATCCACAAGTGCCTCCAGCAAGGGGAAGCGGAAATGTTCCCAAGCCGAAAACACTAGAAGACATTTTTGCGGAAATGATGGGCGAAGCTGCTCCAAAGAAAAAGCGCCAAACGCCTACGCCAGTTCCAGCTCCGATGCCAAGTGCTAGTGCTCCTAGCAGACCAATACGTTCTACGCCTCCGCCACCAAAAGCTAGACCTAGCTCTCAAAAGACGCAAGCGCATGATCGAGATGTAATGGGTCACAAGCATTTCAGCTATGAACAGAATATGGAGGACGAAGAGGAAGTAGCTTTACGACATATACGAGCACGCAGAAATGCTCCTGCTACGAGAATTGCAGATCCAGGAATTCTCGAGGTGCATAAAAGCAAGAAGCGCGATCCGATGAAGGCCTTCAAGTTCAATGCGAAAGATGCGATTATTTATGATATCATCATGAATCGTAAGTATTAGGCATTTATTGATTTCTGTAGACTTAAAAATATTTTTTCCATTTTAGGAATTGCTTTTCAAAGCAGTGAAAGGAAAGTATACTGCATAGCACAGTAGCTACTAAGGAGAAAATTCCAATCAATAGCCAATTCGAAAGACCAAATTTATTGAATACTTGAAGCATCAATAGTATTAAAATGGTATGAAACAAATATAGACTATAGGTGTATTTTCCTAGTCGACCAAACATTGAGTCATCACTAATATGGATCGCATTTTTTCCTAATGTCAACAGAATTGTTGTCGCAAACAAAAGGCCTAGAATTGTCGGCTCAAGCATCTCCATCCACCCTTGTTTTAGGTTTGGCAAAATAAATACTGTAGCACAAGTAAAGATCAAAAATGTGTACTTCCAATGAATCGGAATACTTTCGATTTTTTTCAGAGCAGATTGCTTAAACATTAAAAGATAGGCTGGAATGGAACCGTAGGCGAAATAATCGAAGTTCGAGAACAGATCTAAATGTTCCAAATTAAAATGGCTAAAAACAGGCCGAACTAGATTAGCGATAAGAATACTGAAAAGGATGAGCTTCGGCACTTGCTTTGAAGGAATAAAAAAGAATGCTAGCCCCCAAATGATGTAAAAATGTTCTTCGATGCAAAGTGACCACATTACCCGCACTGGTGCACCAGCCGGAAAAGTATTGCTGATCATCATTTTATAATTCTCGCCGAATACCAAAGAAGTAAGTAAGTCTGGCTTATACCCTAGATTACTAGCAGACATACCCAAAAAATCGAGGAGATAAGGAGACAAGTAGGCAAAGGCGATCATCAAATAGAAGAGCGGCCAAATTCTCAAAATTCGTCTTGCAAAGAAAGTCTTTAGTGAAATCGTTCCTTTTAGCTGCTTTTCATGCAAGAGGATATAGGTAATTAAGAAGCCACTCAAAACAAAAAAGAAAGACACTCCTACACCTCCACTTTTCAAAAAGAAGTCGATGTAACTTGAACCCGTTTTAGGCAAGTGGTGAAAAAAGACCAAAAGAAATGAAAAGAATCTGAAGGCATCAAAACTGTGAAAATGTACCCTTTTCATTTTGTAGGCTTGGAGATTTGTTCCCTCTGAAATCATCTAAAAGGAGGCTCGTCACAAATTACAGGAAATCTTAGAAAAAGGAGCGTTAAAACTAAGATAGCAAGTTCTAGTTGAGCTTCTTTCGTATGCATCTGCTGCTGCATTCATCAGACCCCACAAAAGCTTTAACACCTGTCCAAGCCTCCCTTTCCATTATCGGGCTCCAAAAGGTATCGATATCCACAGAATTATCTTGCCAGAAGGCATTGAACACAACATCAGGTATATAAAAATCGACGGATAGGCATTGTTTTCCTAGTAAATCACTAATGCATGAAGGGAGATTTGGAAGAGTACGTGGTGCTCAATTCGATGGCAAGTACTTTAACAAGCTTTCTGCTTTTACCGAGTAGTTCACCTTTAGTAGTCTTGTCCCTCCTATTGATTAGACTGGAGGGATTCATGGAAATTAAAGGTAGGGTTTCATCGCAAACAAGAATTGAAACCTCTACCCAAAATCTGGTCTTCGAAATTCGGGCTTCAACCATTTCTTCCACTTCTTCTTGATTTAATTGATAACTCAGGCCTTGCACTTGATGTAGTGGAAATTCTTGTTCTCCGAAGAGCGATCTCTTTAGAGAAAGTTTCTGTTTGTCTCTGTCGATTAGAAGTAGTCGATAGTTATTGTTCAAAAGCAAACCAACACTTTCTCCCAACCAAAGAAAACCGCCAAAAAGGAATAATGGAATTAAGAGCAATGATCCCCAACGAAAGCCGTTCTCTAGCATTTCAAAACAAAGCGCAACTAAGGCAGTGACACAAAAAAGCCCTCCAGCAATATAACAAAACAAATCAAACCACTCCTTTACGGAAAGGGAATAGTACAAACTAGTTCTTTTACCAGAACTGATTAGCATGAAATTCTGATCTCGATATTTACTTTTCGTTCTCACCAAAATACTTATCAAGTTACTTAAAAATATCCTAATTGACGCTAGTTTCAATTAAGATACCTCCCTAGCACCTTGAGGTGCTTAGCTACGACATCAGATCATTAATTGTTTCAAACTTAAGATCAACAGGAACATGCTCAAATAAATTAATCATCCTTACGAAGCCTATGTATGATTCCAAATAGGATAAATATTCACCTATCATTATCGGTATTGCTGTACATTTTCCAATAAACCTCGTAGCAGAAGGTTCTAGTCAAAACGGGAGGATTTATTAGTTTATATAATAAATAAACAAGAGCAGCAAAGGCAAACTAAAAATGAGGGTTCCTATCAATGGCAAAATAGAAAATCCTAAAGCTGCTCCTAGCACTCGATCAATGCCCGTTATCATAAAGTCTATACCTTCAACTTCATGCTCTATCACTGTCTTAATTTCAGCATTTTCAAGCTCCTCGGTGTACTCCAATTCATCAAATTTAACCAAGCCACTCGCGAAAGTAATGCTACGAATAATCCACGATTTTAACAGACCACCAACAAGTGGAATTTTACTGGCAACACCATGGGCTAAAAGAGGTATGGTGACGCAATGTACTACTCCTTGAAAAAGCAGTTGCATTTTCTCCTTTCTGTCTTCTTCATCAAATTGATCTTTCACAATACTGGCATCTTTAATGGCAGCTTTCATGATTTCCAAAGCGAGCCGTAGAATAGAACCTACATCGTGCCTTAACTTAAAACAAAGAAATAGAAAACCTAAAATAACACCATTAAACAAAAACAGTAGAAGGCCGATCGGCAAATAAAGTAAATTTTCCCAGCCGGTTAAATTGGGCAATAAAAATCCGCTAAGGAAAAACAGAAAGCTCACTATGATGGGGCGAATAATTCCTGTCACAACATACTGAGGAAAAACTATGAGCTCGCCAATAGAGGCTGCTACTTCATCACTCTTATACTTCATCACATCTATACCCAATTCTGAGCGAATTTGCTCCGCTAGTAATTCCACATCCTCATCAGATCTTATCTTCCGCTTTTTCATACCTTCTCAAATTAAGAAAAGGGCCTCATTTTTTTTCACTCAGACCAGCTTT